>JBPCTA010000027.1:0-5813 GCA_051006595.1 Pirellulales bacterium | reverse complement strand
CAGCTCGCGGATGAGAGGATGAATGGCATCGATTGGGTAGACCTGACCGCCCCGCGGCGTTTGCAAATATTGCACTCCGACAAGGCAATCGGCGACGAGCCGGCATGCAAATGAGTTGGCCCGCGGCCCCAGCTTGGAGTGCCGCCCCTGCTACACTCCCGGGCCCCGAGGAGTCACGCATGAACGGCACCGAACCACTGCTTGATCTTGATGCCTGCCGGATCCGCCAGCGCCGGCTGCGGGATCTGATGGCAACACGGTCGCTCGACGCCGTCGTCGTCGTTGCCCCCGAGCACATCCAGTATCTCACCGGCCACCGCTGGGATTTTCGCTTCGCGCCGCTGGCGGCAATGCTGGCCACGGGCGACGTGCTGCTCGTGAGCCCCGACAAGCATGTCGAGCGGGCAGCGGCCGACGAGGTGCGAACCTACGAAGCCAAGTGGCGATCCACGCTTCGCAATGATCAGCGCGAGGCCTCGGCCGCCGTGTTTGGCGACTGGCTCGCCGCCCGGGGCAGGCCCCGCCGCGTGGGCGTGGAGTTTTCCTGCTGCCCGCCGCATGTCACCCGGTGGCTGGGCGATGCCGCCGTCGAGGACATCGAGCCCGACCTGCTCCGCCTCAGGCGACGCAAAGACCACGACGAACTCGCCGTGCTGCGCCGGGCGATCGACGCGGCGGGCGCGATGTATGCCCAGGCCCGCGAGATCATCGCGCCGGGCGTGAGCGAACTCACCGTGTTTTCCGAGCTGCAGGCGGCGGCGGTCGCCTCGTGCGGCGAAATGCTCACAGGCACCGGCAACGACTACGCCTGTGGCGTCCGCGGGGGGCCGCCGCGCAACCGTCCCTGTGCAGCCGGCGATCTCTTCATCCTCGATCTCGGCCCCGCCTACCGCGGCTACTTCGCCGACACGTCACGGGCGATCGCCGTGGATGGCCGTCCCACCGATGAGCAACTCGCCGCCTGCGGGCACGTTTGCGGTGCGCTGGAGTTGGTAGAGCGGATTGCGAAGCCGGGCGTCCGCTGCCGCGATCTCTACGAAGAAGTCCGGCAGTGGCTGGCGACCGCGGCCGTCGGCGTGTGGAACAGCCACCTCGGTCACGGCATCGGCCTGGCCGTGCATGAGGCGCCGCACCTCAATCCCCACTGGGACGACGTCCTCGAGGAGGGGGAAGTGATCGCCGTCGAGCCGGCTCTCTATGATCCCAGCCTGCGGTGCGGCATGCGGATCGAGAACGACTATCTGGTGACGGCCACGGGACTCGTGAACCTCAGCCCCTTCCCGCTCGGCCTCACGGACTGACACGGCCTCTCCTCGACTCTCGCGCTCGGCTGCGTGTCACGTTGAAGCCGACCGGCCGTCAGGCCGCGGGCAGACCTGCGTGTGGTTCCAGGCGTATTACAGGTGCACCCCACGCCTCACGGCGTTGGGCTTGTACGAGGCAACGCCTCACGGCATCGGCACGAATGCCGGCGTCTCATCGGTCACAAGCCGCTCGCTGCGAAGCAGCCGGCCAATCTCCCCGGTCAAACGCAGATAGTGGTCGCTCGGCAGATTCTCCATGCCGATGAACCGCTCCGCGAGCTCAGGTGTCGGCGGATCGATGCACTTGAAAATGGCCGTCGCCTCATCCACCTCGTCGAACATGGCCACATACAGGGCCTCGGCGCCGGCTCGACGGGCTTCGACCGCCTGCGTCCACAGGAAGCGGCCGCCGAGCCGGGGAATCTGATCGAGCTTGCCTCCCTTGCGGTTTTGCCAACTGAACCCGGGGAAAACGACCGGGAGATACGAAATGTTCCGCTCGCGACACCACTCGATGTCGGTCGCCCAAGACCGCTCCGCATGCCGCGCCGCCTCGTCCGTCGTGGCATATCGTCCCACCGTCCATGGGCAGACGACGTCGCACATGGCGATGATCTCATGCAGCGCCGGATCGCGCGTGCTATCGCGATCCAAGGTTCGCCATCCCGTCGGCACCCCGCAGAGCACGGCGCACCCGTCTGCTTTCAGCGCCGCCACCAACTGACGGCAGTCGTCGAGGCTGTAATCACGATCCTTGCCGAAGCCGATGCCCCATACGGCCACGAGCGGACGGCTCACCACTTGGAGGGCGGCCGCATCGTCGCCGATCTTCATCCGCCTGCGGAGATGCCGCCAATCCTCGAGAACGGCTCCCACGCTGCCCGCCTCCATGCCGGTCAGGTCATACATGACGGCATACACTCGCCCATGCTTGATCGCCCCGTCCCGACACGAACCCAGCACTTTGGTGAAATGCGCGAGGCGTTTGGGATCCCGAAGGGCCACGCCGAATCGCTGCACGAAAACGCCATCGATTCCGTAGTCACGCATCCAGCGAAAGTGCCGCAACACCGTGGGCCGCATGTGGGAGCTGAACAACTCGACAGGCCGACCGTCGGCGCCAACGAGGTCGCTCGCAAAACGCTCGTTTCGGCCCAGCTCGCCGACGTCGGGCAGCATGTCGATCCCCGGCTTTGTTCCATCAGGCCGCGATGGATCACGAATCCGCCAGTGATGCCACTGCAGGTCCGCGCCGTCTCCCTCAGCGGTGAACCACCCTTGGTAGCCGCACAGCACGCGGCCCGCCAGCCCTTCTCGATTGATCTTCTTCTCCGGCACGACCTGCGTCGGCCGCATCCATGTGGCCCGCACCTGGCCAAGGTCGACGGTCTCGTCGGCGAGCGGATGCCGCCCGCACGCCGCAATCGCCACCAGGAGCGACAAAGTCACGGTCCTGTGACGGAGTCCTAGGGATTCCGCATGGCGTGGTTGCGACACGAGTTCCCCGCTGATGACGGGTTTCGAGGGTGGATCATCCGCACGACGGTCGCCACGCCGACGGCCTATGACAAGACGGAGGCCGTCGAAGGCTCTGGTACGGCGACCGCGTTTCCGCCCTGTCCGGTCGCGGCATCGGATCCCGTGCCATAGAGTTCGGAGGTGAGGACCTTTGCGATGTCGAGGGCATCGACCACACCGTCGTAGTTGAAGTCGCCCTCATGCCAAGAAGCCGGCAGACCCGTGTTGAATTTCCCACCGGCGAGGATGTTGGCGACATCGACGACGTCGATGGTCCAGTCGAGATTGGTGTCTCCCTCGGCAGCACAGGCGACCGTCACTGATCCGTCGCCATTCACGAGCCAGCCGACGGTGCGCGAGCCACCGCTGGCGGCGGCCACGCTCGACGTGATCCCGCTCGTGCCGCTCCATGTGCCGTCCTCCCGACCTGCACGAAGAGCCGCTAACAGATCGTCCTTGTTCAATCCCTCCAACACGGTCATCGCTCCATCACCGACATCGGTCAGGCCGCCAGCGAGCGCCGCCAATCCTCCGACCGCGGTCCGGAGGCCGGGTGAAACCGTCACCGTGCCGCCGGCCAGCGGCACGACTCGACTGGAGCCCAGCGCCGCCTCGCCGGCGATCTGCATGCGGCCCCCCCGCACCGTGAACGAGCCACTCAGCGTGCTGGCTCGATCGACCACGAGCGTGCCCGTGCCGGTCTTCAGCAGCGGCGTGGTGCCGGAGAGAATCGGATATCCCGCCTGACTCTGCGTCCGCACGTCGCTGCTCACGTCGATCTTGATCAGCGATCGATCGACCGTGAGCTGATACACCAGCCCGGGCTGGCGAAAGTAAAAGGGCCTCGGATCCGTGGCGCTCGTGGGGGCATCCATCGACGAGATGTCCCAGCCGGCCGTTGTGCTGCCGAGATCACGATCGGGATTGAGCCGGACCTGCAGAAAACTTCCGCCGGCGTAATCGGGCCGGGATTCGTAAAATTTCCGGAGATAGCCCGCCAGAAGGCCGGCCGCATTCTCGTCGGAGAACATCCGCGACAGGTGGGTTCCCGACTTGATGATGTTGTCCTGGAGCTTGAGATTGTCGGCCCGATTGGCGAGAGCCACTTCCGTGTTGGCCTCCAGGTACTCGGCGAGCCGCGTGCTGCCGTCGGTGATCCCGATCGCCCAGAGATCGGCGTTCACGGTGCTGACGTTGCCGGTCTGGCGGACAATGTTGAAGCTCACGAAGGCCCGCTCCAGTTGCGTGGGATCCTCCAGGGGGGGCAGTTCGTAGGCGAGCACCGCAGATCGCCCCGAAGCGGCACCGGCGAGACTCGTGTCGGATCCCACACGACTCGTGTCGGGATCGTTCTGGACGATTCCCCCCTCGATCGCCGTGAAGTCGAGCTTGTCGCCGAGGATGATCTGACGAATGAACGGGTTGACGCCATCGGCTTCCCGTCGCAGGTCGTTGAGACGGATCTGCATGTCGTCGAGCACTTTCTGCGTGTCGCCGGGCAGAGCGGCGACCGGCCCGGGCTGCAGGAGGTTATTCACCTGATAGGGATCGTTGACGACGTCGTAGAGTTCGTCATAGTGCGACCCCTCATCAGGATGCGTGAGGTAGAGGTGGGTTTGAGTCCGCACGGCCTCCCAGCGAGGCACGTCGGGGTACTTGTCCTCCTTGTAGTACTCGGCGTAGATGGCATCGCGGCTGAAGCCTCCTGAGCCCGCGAGGAGGCCGTTCAACGCCTTCCCTTGCATGGTCCGCGGCACCGCGACTCCGGCGGCGGTGAGGATCGTGGGGGCCAGATCGACGGCGGTCACCAACGCATCCGATGCCTGGCCGGGAACGACACCCGGCCCGCGCATCAGGAGCGGCACCCGGATCGACTCCTCGTAGGCGAGCCGCTTGTCGCCCCGTCCATGCTCGCCCCAGAAGAAACCGTTGTCGCTGGTGAAGATCACCAGCGTGTTCTCGTCGAGCCCCTTCGCTTCCAGCGTGTCCAGCACCCGGCCGATGTTGGTATCGATATCGTGCATCATCGCCATCTGGCCTAACTGGTCGCTGTTGCCCCTCGTATTGTTGAGGGTCAATCCAGTGAAACCCGGTCGGCTGAATACCGGCTTCTCATCGTTGATGTCGAATCCACCGTAGTCCACGGCGGCGTTCGGAGGCCGGGTGAGGGTCTGACCCGCGTAGAGGTCACCGGATTCGGTGTATTGGCCGCCGACCGGGGCATGCACCGCCTTGAAGGACAGGGTCAGGGCGAAGGGCTCCGACCGCGTGCCCCCGACCCCGTAATCCTTCAGGAAGTCGAGCGCGTAATCAGTGAGGATCGTCGTGGTGTAGCCGGTCTCGTTCACCGTGCGAACGGGAGCGTTGTCTTGCTTGACCCGGAGTTGGGGATTGTTGTGAACGCCCTGCCCCTGAAAGGCGGCCCAGTAGTCGAAGTTGGAGCGGGGCTCGAAGTAGTAATCCATGTGCCACTTGCCGACGAGTCCGGTGCGGTAGCCGGCGTTTCGCAGCGCGTTCTGGTAGAGCGGAAGCCGGTCGTCCGGCACCGCGTTGAGCCGATCGTTACCGTAATAGCCGTGGGTCGCGGCATATTGGCCGGTCATCAACGAGGCCCGTGAAGGCGAGCAGAGTGGGCAGTTGACGAACGAGTTGCGAAAGTTGACCCCCTGCCCGGCAACGCGCTGATCGAGGTTGGGCGTCTTGACGAACGGGTGCCCCGTCGCGCCCAGTCCGTCATGCCGCAGGTCGTCGACGTAGAGCAGGAGAATGTTGGGGCGTGAGGCTTCCTGCCCGCAGACCGTCCCGCACAAGACGCAGACTGCGGCCACGAGGGCCGACCACGCCGCGAGACGAGCCGTCACTGGCGACTCACGATACCGGGGAAACCACAGCGCACCGCAGGCCATCACGTTCGGCTTTCCTCCTGGCCGAACGATGCGAACGCGGCGTCCGTCGAGGAAAGGTAGCTTCCCTGATCGAACAGCCCCGTAC
>JBPCTA010000026.1:0-5417 GCA_051006595.1 Pirellulales bacterium | reverse complement strand
GATCACGGCCATGACTTCGGCATCGTGCAGGATCCGATCGAGATTGCGGTCGAAGTCGCCACGCGAGGCGACCCCGGCGCCGATCGTGGCTTCGGCCGTTTCGAGTCGTGACATGAGCGCCGGCCGTCCCGCCACCTGGCTCCAGAGGAAGTCCTCGTCGCGGTCGGCCTTGCCCTGCGGCGAACCGCCATCCAGCATCGCCTCCAGATCGGCCAGGCGGGCGTTCGTCTCGTGGAAGGATTGGTCGGTGCCGACCTTGCAGTTGAAGCCCACGCGGGCAAACAGATCACGGGCGGTGGCGGCATCTTTCTTCCAGCGCACGTCCTCGTCGTAGGCGGCAATGACCCCGAAGGCCAGCGCGATCGAGCTGAAGGCTTCGCGGGCCGTGTCGTAGCCGCCTCCCTTGAAGTCGGACGGGTTGGCGGCGGCCGTGGCGATCGCGCCGCGCATGTCCTTGATCTCGTCGGTGAGCGTGCCCTCGGAGACGAGTCTCGACCAGGCGAACCCGCCACCTTCGTTGGCCGAGTTCGGGGCTGAGCCTTCGGCTCGGGGTGCTCCGGCCGCGGGGCCGACAGGCTTGGCGAACGAGGGCCGCGGGCCTTCGAGAACGGTGAACGCATCGTCGAAAAAGGTGCCGCTCGTGCCCTTGTCCCACTGTCGGGCAGGGGGCGTGGCCCGCCGGGCAGGCTTGGCGTTGCCAGGTTCGGCCCAGGCGAACCGGCTGCCGCCGCAGATCAACGCGATGGCGACGGAGATCGTGAACGCGGAGGTGGTCGCCCGCACGGTTGCACGGTCGCGTTGGAGCCCCCGAGGCTGCGCCTCTTGCCGAGATTCACACCGCATGGTTCGAGGCTCCGAGAAGGCTCGCATCGCCCAGTCGCAGCATAGCAGCGGAGAGTCTTTCAGGCGGTGCCGTGAGGAGCGGGAGTTCGCCTTGACGCCGCTCGCTGCGGCCGTCAGTTTCCCGCCCCAACCAACCGGTTTACAGCCTTTCGCCTTGCTGCCGGCCGACGGCACGGCAGCCGATGTCACGAGGAGTTTTTGCAGCATGCGACGCGTTCAGACCTTCATTGCCTGCCAGATCGTCGTCATCCGTGCAACGCGGCGCCTGCGGAACATGGCTGGCGCGGCCATCTGCTGCCTGGCCGTCGTGGCCACGGGTTGCTCCTCGGCGCCGGAAGGCTCGACTGGCACCGAGCCTGCGAAGGCTGCGGTCACGAAGTTTCTCGACGCCATGAAACGCGGTGACGAAGCGGCCGCCTGCGGCCTGCTCACGCGGGTGGCGCGGACGAAGACCGAGGAACTTGGTGTCTCGGTGGCCCCGCCGGTGGGCGACACGGCGACCTACACGGTTCGCGACTGCGAAATGGTCAGCAACACCAACGATCTCGCCCATGTGGCCACGACCTGGAGCGACGTTGACGAGACGGGCGCCACGACCAGCGAAAACATCATCTGGGCCGAACGGCTTGATCCCGAAGGCTGGCGGGTGGTGGGCATGGCCATGAAGATCTTCGACGACATGCCGCCGCTCCTGCTCAACTTCGAGGATCCCCAGGACATGGTGGCCAAGCAGGAAATGGTGGCTGAGGAACTCACCCGCCGGGCGTCGCAAGCCAATGGAGCTTCGACCGAGGCCCGCACCGCCCGCGGCACAGCCGCCCCCGCGAGATAAGCTCCCGGCCGGGCTTCCTGCTCTCCCCGCCGCCCTCGATCGGCCCCTCAAAGCCTACGAAAGCGGCATATTCTCGCCAGAACCCCCATCTTTCTTGACATTCGGGGCTCGGCAAGTACCTTCTCAGCCTTGATTGCCTAACCGGAACGGCTTCCCCAGCCGGCAGCGTCGGTGCCACGACCGTGGCCACGTCGCTGCGACCCCGAGAAGGCGGAAAAGACAAGGTTTCGAGAACTATTTGCTGCGGTCCGGTGGCCGTCCCGGATCGGTTGTCAGTTCGTGACGGCTTTCTTGGACGCCTTGCGCGTTCGGTTCCTTAACTGGAGGTTCTGATGAAGCGGTATTTCGGTATTGCCCTCGCGATGTTCGTCGCGATCGTGGCCATCGCCCTCGTCGGTGGTGATTCCGGCGCGATCGCCGGCCACGGTTGCCATGGTGGCCTGTTCGCCAAGCACCGTGCCAACAAGTGCCACGGTGGCCTGATGGCCAAGCACCGTGCCAAGAAGGCTGCCCGCTGCCACGGCGAAGAAGTCGCGGCCTGTGACTCGGGCTGCGGCGAAGCCGCTGCCTGCGGCAGCTGCGACTCGGGCTGTGGCGAAGCGTCCGATTGCGGCTGCGGCGAAGCCGTTGCTGCCGAGGGCTGCTCGAGCTGCGGCGGTGGCGAGGCTGTCAGCGGCGGCTGCGCCGGCGGCGACTGCGGCGGTGCTGGCGTGATCTCGGAAGGCGTTCCGACCGAGGCTGCTCCCGCTGCCCCGGCCGCCCCCGAGGCCCCGGCTGCCACCTGAATCGATTCGGACCGGTGAACGGTCCGGATCCATTCATTGATCGAAAGAGACCGGGCCTCCCGCAAGGGGGGCCCGGTTTTTTTGGGCGCGAAGGCGATGCGAAGCGTTGCGCATGCGAAGGAGGTGACCCGCGGCCTCACGGCCGGTCGGCTGGGCTCGCTGGGATCGCTGGGATCGCTGGCGGCTGAGCCGGCACCGTCTCCACGCGTGCTGGCGGCGGCTGCAGGATTCGATCGAGCAACCGGCCGCGCCGCGACGGCGGCGGAGCCAACGCGGGGTTTGCGGCCTCGGCGGCGCGACGTTCCGCCCGTCGCTTGGCCACCTCGCCGAGCACACCGCCGACGATGTCTACGATCGCCTCGGCCGTGTCGGGGTCCGCGCCGGCCTTTCGCGCCGCCTCGCCCGCCGCTTGCTGCGCCTTCTCGCGGGGTGTTGCGGGAGGCTGGTCCGCCGCGACGGCATCGGCAGCAGATGGTTTTGGATCCGACGAATCAGCCATCGGCGGTGACCCATCCTTGGGAGGTGCCGCGGCAGCGGCAGCGTCGATCGACTTCGCCGCCGTTCGCGAAGAGTCGGCATTCGTCGGCGGCGAGGCACCCGGTGGCGTCCACTGCGGCTGCGGTGGACCGGCTGGTGTCTGCGGCGGAGGTGCCACCCGTTCCGGCCGGGGGCCATCCCGCAGTCGATCGATCAGATCCACGAGCACCTGTCCGGCGGCGGCTTTGATCGAGCCGTCGAACTTCACCTCCGGCTTGCCGAGTTCGCCCCCGACACCGAGCGAGATCTGCTTGCCCGCCAGTGCCGCCACCAGCGGCCGATCCTGCGGCAGATCAGTGGGGATCGGCAGCGTGAGTTTGATGTCGAGCGAACGGTCCTCGAGCCCCACGGATCCCTCCGACTGCACGTCGAGTCGCTGCCCAGGCTTCTGGAGGGGTATCCCAAACTCCAGCCCCTTGTGCCACATCCGGCGGTCGGCCAGTCGGAAGTTGATGTTGGATTCATCGGCGACTCGGATCGTGGGGGGCGGAGGCAGCTTCATCGGCAACGACTGAAACATGTTTTCGACGAGTGGCCCTGGTCCGAGAACCACCTCGTGCATCGCGAGCAGTCCCGAGAGTTCGGCGGCTTCGGGCCGGCCCACAGGCAGCCGGGCTCCGTCGAGTCGCAGCGAGAAGCGGCCGCTCGTGCGGGCGGAGTCGGCCAGCACCGGCACGATGTAGGCGAGCACCTCATGGGCCACGGCCTGCCGAAGCTCTGCGTGCGTGAGCAGTTGCACCGGTTCGACGGTCCATTCACCGAGGCCATCGGCGGCGTTGGCAAGCCGCGCCCGCACGTCGATCGGATCGCTGACCCACGAATCAGTGGTCCAGGGCCCGGTGATGCGGACGATGGCGTCGTCCACCTCCATGTGCAGTCGCACCGCCGCCCGGCGCGGGCGGCCGGATGCCACACCGTCTGCCATGTCGGTGGCCGGCTGCGGGCCATCGGGGGGCAGAATCGCATCGAGGTTCGAACGGTGCTCGCGGTCGAACACCAAGTCGGCCTGGAGGCCCTCGATCCTCACTCGCCCGAGGTCGCCCAGCGAGAGCAGAATGCCGGCCAGGCCATTGCTCACTTCGATGCGGCGGATGGTCACCGGTGTCGGCTCCCCATTCCGTGGCACGATCTTCACGTCGTCGAGGACGATCGGCCCCAGCCAACCCACGCCCACGCGGGCAAGTTTCACGTCGCCCCGAAGCTCCGGCACGGTCGTGGCGATCAACTGCGACACCCGCTCCGGGGTCGACAGCAGCGACGGCAGGCAGAGGATGCCGCCGATCACCGCAATCAACACACTCGCCAGCAGCCATCGGACGAGTGGCCCGAACAGTCCCCGCGACGGCGGCTGCGGGGCAGCCACCGATGGACTCTGATCGACCATGAACTGCGATTCTCCTGACTCGTGGATGCCGTGCCCTCGCCCGCCGGGTCGTTCGGGGCCCGTGATCATCGGCCACCGCTCCATGGCCGGCCGATGTGGCAGACGATTCTACGCGGTTCGGCCCGGTGCTGGTTCGCGCGGGGTGAAACCACGCCGGCCTGTGCTACACTTTGACCGGCTCGCGGGCGTAGCTCAGTTGGTAGAGCGCTAGCTTCCCAAGCTGGATGTCGAGGGTTCGAGTCCCTTCGCCCGCTTTTCTGTTTTGGCCGGGATAACGCACGACTCTCGGCGTTTCTTCAACGTTCTCGTCGAGCCGGCATGGTCGTGACCGGGTTGGACTTGCTGTACCAGGGGATATGAGGGTTCAGGAACAGGGTTGAACAAGGCAACCAGCGTGTGAGGCTGGAGCCGAGGCCTTGGCCGAGGCGGAAGCCGCACACGCGGCGGCAAACCCTGTATTCGTGGGCTTCGAATCACGGTTTCTGACGTTCTTGAATACCTCGCCTCCGGCATGACGGAGGCCGAGATTGTGGCCGACTTTCCCGAACTGACGAGCGAGGATATTCGTGCCTGCTTGGTGTTCGCGGCGGAGCGTGAACGGCGTCGACTCGTCAAATCGCCAACCTTCTGCAGGCCCGGTTTGACGACATCGAGCGATTCGTGATGGAGCGCAACGAGTCGGTCTTCATGCTGCGGGAATAACGTCGAAGGAATAACTCCGGCTTCAGGGCCGCCGACTTGAACCGCTGGGGCTCGGGCCGGATCATGGCTGCCGTGGTGCACCGCGGGGGTGTCGTCGCACAGGTCCGCAACGACCGGGCTCTTTCAGGTGGCGGCCAACGAACTGCCCGTGTTCCTCGCCAGGATTGGAGCCCATGGCGCGATGGATTGCATTCCGCAAAGTCGCGTTCGCCATCAAGTCACCGCAACAGCCCACGAAACGGCTCGTAGATCCGCACGGAGAGGAGGATCTCGGACCGCAGGAATCCGTAGGCGAGGTCCTCGCGAGTGATCGTCCAACCGACCCCGAAGATCC
>JBPCTA010000025.1:0-9185 GCA_051006595.1 Pirellulales bacterium | reverse complement strand
GTGTAGAGCCGGTGGCCGGCCGCGGCGGTAAAGTGACCGTGGTGGTCCACCTGCCGCACGGGCGCGAGCCCGTCGGGTCCACCTTTCCGCGGCGCAATCTCCATCGCGGGACTGCCCGAGATGCCGCCCAGGGTGGCGGCGTTCCAGCCGCGGACCCGCTCGTAGACGTGATTGGCCAGCGGCATGTGCTCGCTGGGGTTTCCGTTGGCCGTGGAGCCGAAGAGCACGCCCTCCTCGCTGAAGCCGAAGCCCCAGGAGTGGGTGTTTGTGCTCCTCAGGAACTCGAGCTTCGATCCATCGGGCTTGAACCGAAAGAAACCCTGCTTGAACTCCAGGCCCTCGCCGCCAACCTCTCCCTTGAAGCCCGAGTAGCCGACGATGCCGTAGACCCAGCCGTCGAGGCCCCAGGTGAGGTTGCTCGGGCCGGCGTGGGTGTCATAGGTGCCCCAGCCGGTGAAGAGCTGTCGGCGAACATCGGCCTTGCCATCGCCGTCGGTATCTTTCAGGTAGAGCGTGTGCGGCGCCTGCGTGACGATCAGGCCGCCATCGTGGGCGAGCATGCTCGTGCAGATCGACAGCGGCTCGGCGAACACCGTCCGCGTGTCGAAGGTGCCGTCGCCGTCGGCATCACCGATCCGCACGATCCGGTCGTGCCCCTGCCCCTCGCCGGGGAGCACGATGCCGTTGGGGTAGTCGACGCTCTCGGAAACAAACAGACTCCCGTCGTGGTCGAACGTGAACGCGAGCGGCTTGGCCTGGAAGAGCGGCTCGGAGGCCACGAGATCGACCGTGAAGCCGACCGGGGTGATGGCATGCTTCCGCGACTCGCCAGGCTCGAGCGGTTTCTGCATTTCGGTGATCGGCTCACCCATCTTTCCCCACTCCGCCTTGGGGATGTAGAAGGGCACGTTCGCTGGCTGATATTCGAAGGGCACGAGGCCCTCAGCCGCGGTCGTCAGGGTCGGATGGCCGACGAAGGGCCCTGCGACCGCCGGATCGCGACCGGCCGCAAAGCGGATGCCCCGTTCGTCAAGGTTCTGAAAGCCGGGATTGCCCCAGGTCCGCTGGTCGTGACCCCAGGCGGTATAGAAGACGCGTCCCTTGCCCTCGGTGCGGACCCACGTCCAGGGCTCACGACCGGCGGCCTCGACCCGCTCCTCGAGCACGGTGCGGCCGCGTTCGTTGTGCTTCGTGTGGACGTAGGTTTCATCCCAGCTCGAGAAGCCGCCGAAGCCCTTCATCACGGGATGCTCGGGGGCCACGATCACAGTCGAGAACTCGCCGGTACCGTGTTTCTGAAACTGCGCGCCCACCATCTCGATCCAGACCGGTGAGTTCTTGAAGCAGAAGCTCGCGCAGTGAAGCGGCACGAGCCCCTTGCCACCGCGAACGTAGTCCGCGATCGCAGCTTCGGCCTCGGGCGTGATCGATTCGATGTTGGCGTACACGGCCAGCGCGTCGTAGGACCCGAGCACGTCGGCCGTGAGGTCGGCGAGATTCTCGGTGTAGACCAGATCAATGCCCCGCGCCGCGAGCACCGGCTGGAGCTGGGCGAAGCGTTCGGCCGGCTTGTGGTGGCCTTGGTCGCCGAGAAACAGCACCTTCAGCGGCGCGTCGGCCGCCGCCACGCCCGACAGCGAGGCGAGCAGCAGCGCAAGAACACTCACCAACCGAGTCATGGGATGCTCCATGAGGGCCAAATACGGGAGGGCCAAGAAGACGTGCCAGGGAAGCCACGACGGGAAAACGAGGAACAGAGAACGCTATCCGTCAGCTCGAGAACGACCACTCGGGGAGTTTCATGATCACGCCCCCCTTCATGGCCGACTCGTGGGCGAGCAGCCCCGTGCAGGTCCAGTTGGCACTCTGCCGGGCATTGGGATACGGATCTCGGCCTTCGACGAGCGCCGAGACGAACTCGTGCACGAGGTGCGGATGGCTGCCGCCGTGGCCGCCCCCCTGCGTGAACGAGAGGTGCTGGTGGTCGCCGGCGTCATACACGCCACCGGTCGTGAACCGCTGGATCGGCTCCGGGAGCAGGTGGGCGAAGTCCGGCACCGGAACCCGCTTCGGGATCTCGGGCTCAGGCACCTTCGCCGTGTGGAGCACCGGCTCCTCCCCCTCACAGAGCTGCCATTCGAAGCTCTGCTTCGATCCGTAGACGTCGAAACTCTCGCGATACTGCCGGGCGGTATCGAACAGCGAACGGATGACCCTCGCCACCACATCGCTCTGCCGAAGCTTCACGTGGGCGCTCTCGATCGCGAATGGCGAGCCATATGCGCCGATCAGCTCGTCGCGAATCCGGCCCGAGCCGAAGCAACTCACTTCCTCGGCGTCCTTCTGCTCGAGCGCCAGGCATGGCCCCACGCAGTGGGTGGCATAGTGCATGGGCGGCAGCCCCGGCCAGTAGTTCGGCCAGCCGTCCATATCCTGCTGGTGGCTCGCCTGCACGAACTGAATTTTTCCGAGTTTGCCCTCGTCGGCCATCTGCTTGATGAACAGAAACTCGCGGGCGTAGACGACCGTCTCGGCCATCATGTACTTGAGCCCCGTCTTCGCGGAGAGCTCGACGATCCTCTTGCAGTCCTCCACGCTCGTCGCCATCGGCACCGTGCACATCACGTGCTTGCCGGCTTCGAGGGCGGCGAGCGACATGGCCGCATGGTCCGGGATCGGCGAGTTGATATGGACGGCGTCGATGTCCTTGTCGGCGAGCAGGTCGGCATAGTTCTGATACCGCCGCTCGACGCCGTAGGCCGTGCCGACCTGATCGAGTTTGTCTTTGGATCGCTGGCAGATCGCGACGAGCTCCGCCTGCGGATGCCGCTGATGGATCGGGATGAACTCGGCTCCGAAACCGAGCCCAACGATGGCGGTGCGAATGCGACGCGGTGAACCGGACGGTGCCATGGAATAGCTGCCCCTTCAGTGAAAAAACCCTGCAAGCCATGAGTATTGGCGACGTGAGGGGCGGCGTCCATGAGAAGCCTCCCCTGCCCCATGAGATTCGGGTGAGCAGGTGATTCGGAAGCTCAGGATCATCGCGGCGCAGGCACGCCGCTCCCTCCGAGGGACGGGATGTCCAGCGGAGGGGATGTCCAGCGGAGGGAATGTCTCGGGAGAGGGGCCGACCGCCTCAGCGCACGTCGAGAAGCTCGACGAGAAAATGCAGCGTGGCATCGGGGGGGATCGGACCGCCCGGCGTGCCTCGTTTGCCATATCCGAGGTTGCTCGGGATCACGAGCTCGATCATCCCGCCCTTGCCAACGAGTTGCATGCCCTCGGTCCAGCCGGGGATCACGCCGTTGAGCGGGAAGTCGATCGACTCACCACGCTGGTACGAACTGTCGAAAACCTTGCCACCGTCGAGCCAGCCATGGTAGTGCACCTTCACATTGCTCGTCGCCTTCGGACTGGGCCCGGCTCCCTTGCGCAGCACGCGGTATTGAAGCCCTGACGCGGTCGTCGCGAACGTCTGCGCCGCGTCGGCGTCGATCGTGCCCGCGCCGGCCGGGAGCGCGGGATGGGGAACTTCCTTGCCTTCCGGCTGCGGTGCTTGGGCCACGATGGTCTCCGATGCGAAGAGGGTGAGGGACAAAAGCGAGATGGCGAGCGCGATACGCACGACGACGACTCCTGGACCTGCTGGGAAATGACAAGAGACTCGGAACAGGAAACAACTCCACATCATACCCGTCGGCCGCCGTTCGCGGAGCCGGCCATGAGCCGCTCGATGTCGTCCGGCTCGATCGGAACGTGGCTGCAGAGATCGACCGGCCCCTTGGCAGTGACGAGGACGTCATTTTCCAGCCGTACGGCAAGGTTTTCCTCCGGAATATAGATCCCGGGCTCCACCGTCATCACCCAGCCCGCCTCGAGGGGGCCATCGACCGGGGCCATGTCATGGACGCCAAGGCCGAGCGAGTGGCCGAGTCCATGCATGAAATACTTCCGGCAGGCAGGCTCCTCGGCCGAGTCGCGGGCGGCTTCTTCGGGGCTGATCAAGCCGAGCGTCAGCAGTTCTCCGGTCATCTCGACCTGCGCGGCCCGCTTCCAGTCTCGAAGCCGGGTGCCCACCGTGGTTCGGGCAATCGATGACCGGAGCACCCGCAGCACCGCCTCGTAGACCGTCCGCTGTCGGGGCGTGAACCGCCCGTTCACGGGATAGGTGCGGGTGAGGTCGGCGTTGTAGTTGGCATACGACGAGCCCACGTCGATGAGCACGAGGTCGCCGTCGCGACATTCCTGGTCGTTGTCGAGGTAGTGAAGGATGCAGGCGTTTCGTCCGGAGCCGATGATCGGTTCGTAGGCCATCCTTCCGCGACGGCGGATGAACTCGGCGGAAAGTTCGGCCTCCAGTTCGAACTCCATCAGCCCGGGACGGAGGCCGCCGAGCACCCGCCGCAGGCCGGCGTCGGTGATGTCGACGGCCCGGCGGAGAAGGTCCACCTCGGCCGGGGTCTTCACCGCCCGGAGCTTTCGCAGCAGCGGAGCCAGCCGTTCGAAGCGGTGCAGCGGATACTCGTGCATCAGTTTTCGAGCCAGCCGCACGTCACGGCTCTCGACGTCGATCACCGCCCGCTCATGTTCGTTGGCGTTCAGCCACACCGAGTCGCTCTCGCACAGAAGCGAGTGGACCGCGGCCGGGAGTTCCGACAGCCAGCGGACCTTGGAGACTCCGGAAATCAGCTGGGCCCGTTCCTTGGAGAGCTTTTCTCCCTCCCACGTGGCGAGGTGTTCGTTGGGCTGCCGCACGAAGAGCATCTCGCGGTGGCTGGGCTCCGTGGCCTGTGGGGCGAGTACGAGCACGCTCTCTTCCTGCTCGATGCCGCTGGCCCAGAAGAGGTCGCCTGCCGGATGGATTTTGAGGCAGGAATCGCCCGTGGTGGGCAGCACGTCGGCCGCATGGAGGATCGCGACGGCCTTTGGCGGCAGGAGCTGCACGAGTCTGCGGCGGTTGGCGGCGAAGAGGGCGGGATCGATCGGGGCGTGGCGCATGCGGCGGTCCTGGGTGAGGGGGCCATTGTCGGCGTTTTTCCCACCGTCGCAAGACGGTGCCACCGTTAGACTTGCGGCCGGTCGCATTCATCGTTCCCCGGAGCCATCGCGATGCCCGCTCCCGAGCCGATTCTCGTCGCCGGAGCCTGGAGAGCCGCCAGCAGCAGCCGCACGTATCGCGCGGTCGATCCGGCGACCGGCGCCGTCCGCGAGGAGGTGTGGCCGGTGAGCGCGTGGAGCGACGTCGACATGGCACTCGAGGCCGCGACGGCTGCGGCGCGTGACCTGGCGCGGCTGCCCGCCTCGGCCATCGCGGCGTTTCTCGAGGCCTACGCCGCGCGGCTCGAGACCCGGGCCACAGACCTGGTGGCGGCCGCGCATGCTGAGACCGGTCTGGCCGTGAAGCCCCGGCTCGCCGATGTCGAGATGCCGCGAACGCTCGATCAGTTGCGGCAGGCCGCCGAAGCGGCCCGCGAGGGCACCTGGCGCATGGCGATGATCGATCGCGCCAAGAACATCCGCGCCGCGGCCCAGGGCCTCGGACCGGTCGTCGTGTTTCCCCCAGCGAACTTCCCGTTGGCCTACGGTGGCGTGACCGGCGGCGACTTCGCCGCGGCGATCGCGGCCGGCAACCCGGTGATCGCCAAGGCCCACGAAGGGCATCCGACCGTCTCGCGGCTCGCCGCCGACGAGGCGCTGGCGGCCGTGCGCGAGACGGGCCTGCCGCGGGCGACCGTGCAGCTCATCCATGGCCTCGAGCCGGCCGACGGCGAGCGGCTGGTCGCCGATCCGAGGGTCGGCGGCACGGGCTTCACCGGCAGTCAGCTGGCCGGGGAAAAACTCTTTCGCGCGGCCAGCGCCGCCGGCCGAGTGATCTGGGTGGAGATGGGAAGCGTGAACCCCGTTGTGCTCCTCCCGGGTGCGGTCGCGGAACGGACCGTCGCGCTCGCCGACGAGCTCACGGCGAGCGTGACCGGTTCGGCAGGGCAGTTCTGCACGAAGCCGGGCGTGGTGTTTCTCGTCGCCGACGCCGCAGCTACGGCCTTCAGCGCCGCCGTCGCGGAGAAGTTCAACGCCATCGGGCCGCAGGTGCTGCTTGGGTCTGCGGGCTGCAGCCGGCTCGTGGCGTCGATCGCCCGGATCGAAGCGGCCGGCGGGCGAATCCTCGCCGGCACCGCCTCCGCCTCCGGGCCGGCCAGTCACGTGCCCGTGCTCCTCGAAGTCAGGGCCGCCGACCTGCTCTCCCGCTCGGATGCGTTTCTGGCCGAAGCGTTTGGCAACGCGACCGTGCTCGTCGTCTGCGACTCGCTGGCCCAGCTCGAAGAGGCCGTGGCACGCGTGCAGGGATCGCTCGGGGCGAGCCTGTATGCCGCCGCCAACGGCAGCGACGATGCCGCCTTCGCCGCGCTCGTGCCGCTGCTCGTCGAACGAGCCGGCCGCGTCATCGAAAACCGGATGCCGACCGGTCTCGCCGTGGTGCCGTCGATGCAGCACGGCGGCCCGTGGCCGTCGGCAGGCCCGCCATTCTTTTCCGCCGTCGGCTTTCCGTGGACGATCCTGCGGTTCGCCCGCCGCGTCTGCTACGACGGCTGGACGGACCGCCGACTGCCGGAGATCGTTCGCGACGCGACGCCTGCCGGTCGGCCGTGGCGGTTCATCGACCGGGAGTGGACTCGCGGCTGAGTGAGCTGGGAAATGCCCGCTCGAGGCGGGCCAGTGCCTCGACGAGCCGGTCGGTCGGGCAGGCGACGTTGATCCTGATGAAGCCCGGCGCACCGAACTCGCGGCCGTCAGAGGGGCCGAGGCCGGCGGCCTCGCAGGCAGCGTGCGGATCGCTCACGCCAGCGCCACGGCAGTCGATCCATGCCAGATACGTCGCCTCCGCAGGCACGCACGACAGGCCGGGGATCGACGCGACCGTGTGCTGCACGAGGCGTTGATGGTGCCGAAGCAGCTCGACGAGGCGTCGCCGCCAGGCATCACCGTGCGTCCAGGCCGCGATGGCCGCGGCGTAGCCGAGTGGATTGACCATCGGCACGAGTCCCCCGCCAGCGATCCGCCAGCGGCGGCCAAGCGGCTCGTCCGGAAGGATCGCCGCCGCGCAGCCGAGCCCCGCGAGGTTCCAGGTTTTCGAAGGCGCAACGAGCGTGACGGCTGCGGCCGCCGCCGGATGGTCGAGGCTCGCGAAGGGAATATGACGGGTGCCGCTCGAATCCTCATCAAGCAGCAGATCTGACCAGATCTCGTCGCTGACCACCGTGATGCCGTGGCGGGCGGCGAAGTCGGCAAGCCGCAGGAGATCGTCGCGGCGGAAGACGGTGCCCGTGGGATTGTGCGGATGACAGAGCCAGAGGAGTTTGGCCGCCGGCGATGCGGCAGCCTCGAGTTCATCCCAGTCGATCGCCCAGGCCGTGGCCTGCTGGGCCAGCGGCACGCGGACGCATCGCCTGCCCGCGAGGCCCGGGAGCGTGAGGAACGGCGGGTAGACCGGCGTGAACGTGAGGATCTCGTCGCCTGGCTCGGCGAGCAGCCGGGCCGTGATCGCGAGCCCCGTCACCACGCCGGGTGTGCCCACGATCCGCGTGGGCTCCACCTGCCAGCCGTGGAGGCGGTCGAGATGGGCGGCGACCGCCTCGCGGAATCCTGGCGGCTCATGGGTGTAGCCGAAGACCCCGTGCTCGACCCGGGCATGAAGGGCCGCGAGCACCTCCGGCGGCGCCGGAAAATCCATGTCGGCCACCCAGACGGGAATCACGTCGCGGCCCGCATAGCGATCCCACTTCTCGGAGCCGGTGCCACGGCGTTCGGGGCAGGCAGCGGTCGCAAAGCCGGGCATGTGCGTCATGCGGGTAAGTGTACCTGCTTCGCGGAGCGGGATGGCTCGCTCCAAGCCCAACGCCGTGAGGCGTGGGGTGGAATCGGAAATGACGTGTCGTCTGGCAGGGCTGCCCGCGGCCTGACGGCCGGTCGGCTTGCACGAGGGCGTGGTTTCGTCCACGCCAGATGGCTGCGCGAGGGCCATGTCGTCGGCCGCTCAATAGCGGTAGATCGCAGCCACGCCGGATTCGGTCGGCATGTCGTTGCGGGCGAGCGCGAGGATCGTGCCGCCGTGCAGCAGCACCGTCTCGGCGACGGCGGCAACCACGTCCTCGGCGTCGATGACCGGTGCGGCACGACCGGCACCGCGGGATCCCGCCGGTGCAGCACCGAAGGCGATCGCCCCCGTGCGTCGGTCGAAAACCCCCGGCTCGAACCGGTCGGCTTCGATGAGGAGCGTGGCCACGCGGCCGGCCACGGCCGCCCGCCCGATGTCGGTCAGGTCGCCCGCCGCGAGGTCGCGGTCTCTGGCGTGGCCGAAGGCTCGCACGTCGCGAACGATCTCCGCTGCGATTGCTGCCGAGAACACTGCCGCCACCGCGGTCGTGAGTTCGCCGGGTCGCATCAGGTGCGGATCCTTCGCCACAGAGTCCTCGAGGAGGAGGGCGTTTCGCGACAGCCCTCGAAACGCAGCGGCCAGCCGTGGAGCTGCGACGAGCACCAAGGGCAGGCCGCTGGAGCGCGACACCTGCTCGCGGACGACGGAGTCGACATGCCGTAGAAAAATCTCGGTATCGGCGTCGGCATCATCCCGCTTCGAACCCACGCCCCCATGGACGGCCGTCGTGCCGGCCTTGCCCGCCGGGCCCATGCCCCGCTCGACCCGATGGGGCTCGAAGGTCTCCTCGTCGATGACGTCCCCGCGGGCAAGCACCTCGTTTGGCTCCTTGCCGGGGACCGCCACGAGTGGCACGGGATCGAGCCGGTCGAGCATGGTACCGGCAGGATCGTGCCAGACTGTTCCTGCGAAGACGCGAGCCTCACGACTCGTCAGCGCGAGCACGTGGCACCGCTTGAGGCTCGTGGCGACGCGAATGAGCGGCAGCATGTGGAAGCGGCCTGTGATCACGGCCAACGGCTTCACGCTTCGCGGGAGCAGGAACACCTGCGCCCGGCCATCGCTGGCGAGCACCGCCAGACCCTCGTGGGTGTGCCGCCAGAAAGCCACGTCGCTGGCGAGCCGGTGGAACGGGTGCAGCAACCGCTCGATCTCGTCGCGGGGCTTGGAGTCCGACAGGGCCATTTCGAAGCCGCCAACGAGATGCCGAAACGACGGAAGGTCGACCGTGTTGTCGGGGACGTTGCGG
>JBPCTA010000024.1:0-4972 GCA_051006595.1 Pirellulales bacterium | reverse complement strand
AGCCTTGCTCGCCGCACTGGTCCCAGAGCCAGCCGAAAAATGACTCGCGGTCGAGCGGTTCGGCGCAGGGCAGCGTGACGATCGGCGCGACCGCAAGGTCGAGAATCCACGTCGCGGGAGCATGGTGAGGGGCGGTGGCGGGCTCGGATGGCATCAGCGGCAGAATTCCTTGGGCATCGCAGCTGGATCGCCGCGGTGTCGAAGCCCGCAGTGTACGAAGATCCCGACCGGTCGGCTGGTACGGGCATGAACTCAAGCGAGGGACTGCCCGTGCCCCGGAGCCGGCGTATGACGACGAGCGCAGCCAGGATGGCGAAGCGATGGCGGCATCCGAGTGAGCGAAGGACAGGATGTCCGTAGCGAACGTCCGGGGACGGGGCATGGGCAGTTCCAAGCCGTGCGGCAGGGCTGCCTGACGGCCGGTCGGCTTCTGCACGCCGGTATCAGTCGATCCATTTACTTCCAATGAGCCACCGCTTCACGGCGTAGACAACGACCGCGTAGGCCATCACGGTCGTGAGCAGGATTGGCCAGTAGGCACCCGGCAGCGGCGTGAAACCGAAGAGCGGCCCCAGCGGCGATGCTGGAAGCCAGACGCCGACGAGGATCACCACTGCCGTCGTGGCCATGAGAGCGAGACTCGCATGGCTCTGGAGAAAGGGAATCCGTTCGGTGCGGATCACGTGGATGATGAAGGTCTGGGTGACCAGCGACTCGACGAACCAGCCCGTCCGAAACAGCGAGGCCTTTTCCGGATCGGAGCAGCCGAACACCAGCAACAACACCGCAAACGTGGTGAAGTCGAAAATCGAACTGCACGGCCCGACGAGCAGAATGTAGCGGGCGATCTTGCGGAGGGACCACGGAGTCGGCCGGGCTACGAGCTCGGGATCCACGCGATCGCCGGGGATCGGCACCTGCGAGCTGTCGTAGAGCAGATTGTTGACGAGGATTTGCAGCGGGGTCATCGGCATGAACGGCAGGAGGAAGCTCGCGCCGACCACGCTCAGCATGTTGCCGAAGTTGGAGCTGGCCCCCATCCGAACGTACTTGACCACGTTGACGAAGACCTGCCTCCCTTCGCGGATGCCGTCCAGCAGCACCCGCAAATCCTTGTCGAGCAGGATGCAGTCGGCGTTTTCTCGCGCGATGTCGACCGCCGACTCGACGGAAATCCCGACATCGGAGGCCCGGAGCGCGAGGGCGTCGTTCACGCCATCGCCGAGGAATCCGACCACGTGCCCGGCCTTCCTCAAGAGGCCGACGACCCGCTGCTTGTGGCCTGGATTCAGTCGGGCGAGGAGCGTCGCTCGTTCGACCGCGACCGAGAGTTCGTCGTCGCTCATCCGCTCGACGTCGCCGCCGAGCAGCACGTGCGTGGTGTCGATCCCGACCTCGCAGCAGATCTTCCGGCTCACGAGCTCGTTGTCGCCGGTCAACACCTTCACCGCCACGCCAGCGGCGGCGATCGCCGCGAGCGCCTCCCGGGCAGAATCCTTGGGCGGGTCGAGAAATGCCACGTAGCCCTGCAGCACGAGGTCGCTTTCGTCGTGCTTCGTATACGAGGGCTGCGGCTCCACGTCGCGGCTGGCCACTGCCAACACGCGGAAGCCCTCCGCGGCCAACCGATCGCATTCATGGGCGAGCCGCCGAGGTGCATCATGATCCATCGGATGCAGCACGCCGTTGAGCATGAAGCCGACACATCGGGGAGCGACCGACTCCGGGGCTCCCTTGCAGATCAGCATCCGCCCACCCGTCGGCGTCGCCACCACCACCGACATCACTCGGCGGGAAAAGTCGAAGGGAATCTCGTCGAGCTTCGCGTAGCCCTCGTGCACCGCCTGCCCGTGCATCCGTTCGTGGTCGAGGATGGCCCGGTCGAGCAGGTTTCTCAAGCCCGACTGGAAGTGACTGTTGAGCCAGGCCAGCGTCAGCACCGCCTCGCTCTCCTTGAGCATCACGTCGCAATGCCGTTCGAGAATGATGCGATCGAGCGTGAGCGTGCCCGTCTTGTCGGTGCAGAGCACGTCCATTGCGCCGAGATTCTGGATCGAATCGAGATGCTTGACGATCACCCGTTTTCGCGACATGCCGATCGCTCCGCGGGCAAGGCTCACGGCGACGATCATCGGCAGCATCTCGGGCGTCAGGCCGACCGCCACGGCCAGCGCGAAAAAGAAGGCCTCGCTCCACGAGCCCTTGAGGACCCCGTTCACGACAAACACCACCGGCACCATCACCGCGGCAAACCCGATCATCATCCAGGTGAATCGCTGCATGCCGATGTCGAAGGCCGTCGGCAGCTCTGGCAGCTCCAGCGTCTCCGAGACGCTTCCCAGCAACGTGCCGCGGCCCACCGCGACCACGACCGCCTCGGCCGTCCCGCTCTCGACGTTCGTGCCGAGGTAGCACACGCCCTGCAGGGCCAGGGGATCCTTCGCTCCCGCGGTGTCCACCGCCGCAAACTTCTCGATGGGAAACGATTCTCCCGTGAGCACCGCCTGGGAGATGAAAAGATCCTTGCAGCAGAGCAGCCTCACGTCGGCCGGCACCATGTCGCCGGCTGCGAGCCGCACGACGTCTCCGGGCACGAGATGCGAGATCGGCACTTCGGCGGGTTCGCCGTCGCGGACGACGGTGGCATGCACCTGAATCATCGCGCGGAGGCCGGCGGCAGCGACCTGGGCCCGGGTCTCCTGCACGAACCGCAGCCCCACGCCCAGCGCGAGCAGCACCAGCATGACGATCGCGGAGGCGGCGTCACCACCGATGAACGACATGACCGCGAGCACGGCCAGCAGCACGACGAGCGGATTGAGGATCGCCCGTACCAGCGTTCGGACCCGCGGCCACCGGTCCTGACGGCCGAGCACGGCCGGCCCCTGCTCGTCGAGTCGCCGCGCCGCCTCGTCTTTCGTCAGTCCGCGTGGGCTCGTGCCCAGCCGCTGCAACACGGCCGCGGCGTCCGACGCGGCCGCCTCGATCAGCCGTGGCGAGACATGGGCATAGGGGTTGGTGCCGAGTGACGGATGCATCGCACGATTGTGGCGGAGCGACGCGCAGATTCCCACGCCTCACGGCGTTGGGCTTATACACACACCCCACGCCTCACGGCGCGTCGATCGCCAGCCGGTCCGCCTGACAGGCCATCGCCACGCACGCCACGCTATCGGCCTCCGTGAGGCGGCGGATGTGATCGGGGTCGCGAATCCGGGCGATCTGATCCGCCGCCAGATCGCGAACCACCTGGCCATAGACCTCCAGTTTTCCCATGCCCAGCGTAAACGTCATCTCGACGAGCGCCGTGGCATCGAACGACTGAAACCGCCCCCGCATCCGCCGGTCGGCTCCCTCGAAACGCTGCAACGGTCGTACCGCGCTGCCGGGCAGCATCCCTGCGAGCACCTCGACCGCGTCGTCGTCGAGCAGCCCTCGCAGCTCGCCGTGGGTGGGCACCCAGTCGAAGAGCCGCACCTCCCCGCGCTCGAACACGAGCCGCAACTCTTGGCGGTCCATTCGCGATGGCTGATGGAAGCCGTGCTCGAAGTGGAAGAGCACGCCCGACTGCGAGTGGCAGCCCGCCCCCTGCCGGCTGGCGGTGCTCGGGCCATCGCCACACGAATCTGCCGCATACCGGCAGGTGCAGACCACCTGCTCCTCGACGGACTCGGGGGCAGAGGAGTGGCCCGAGCCGTGGACGCGCGGCCCCACGCCTTCGTCTGTCGTCCGCATGCTTCGAGCCGCCGAGAGCACCGGTCCCGTGCCCAGCCACGACGCGACCAGGTCGAAGAAGTGCACGCCGTGCTCGATGAAGATGCCCCCGCTCACGTCCCGTTTCCAAAACCAGTGCTCGCGGCCGAGCCCCTCGTCGGCGGCCTCGTTGATAAACAGTCCGTGCACGAGATTGCCGAGGAGTCGGGAGTCGATGAGCCGCCGGATCGCGTGCGCGAGCGGGTTGTACCGCTCGACGAGGTTTGCCACGCAGACGAGCTCCTCCCGGGCGGCGAGCGCTTCGAGCTCCTCCGCGTCGGCGAGGGTGGTGGCCAGCGGCTTCTCGACGAGCACATGCGTGCCGGCCACGAGCGCCGTTGCGGCCTGACGGTGGTGCATGGCCGGTGGCGTCGCGATATACACCAGATCGATGTCCGGGCTGCTGAGGAGCGCGTCAGGAGCCTGAGGCTCGGCCTCGAGCTCCGTCGCGGCCCGTCGGGCTGCCTGCGGATCGATGTCGGCCACGGCCGTGATGGTCACGGCGGGCAGCCGGCGATATTCCTGCATCGAAAACCGGGCAAACGCCCCGCAGCCAACGAGCCCCACGCGGATGGTGGCGGCATTGAGAGATCGCTGCCGGGGCTGCGGTGCGATCCTGGGCGTGGCGACAGGCGAAGAAGCATCGGCGCGGGCCGCGGGCAGGGCAAGGTATCTCCCGGGGGACATCGTCCCTGCAGAAAACCCGCCGCCACACCGCCTGCGCTGGCAGCACCGGGGCATCCTACGCATCCGCCCCCCGGCCAGGCCACTGCCGAGACGGATCGCCCGTGAGTTCCACCCCACGCCTCACGGCGTTGGGCTTGTACGAGGCCGAGCCCTCGTGAAAGCCGACCGGCCGTAAGGCCCCGGGCGAGCTGCGACTGGCCCTGGGCGACCTCGTTATGAGTATTCCTTCAGCAATCCAGGCAATTCGTCCCTGCCCGCGCTGGATTCATTCCATTTCGGTTTTTCCATGATTGACAACAGGGCCTCCGGGAATAGGCTGCCGTTCTAGCGGACGCTCCTTTTTGAATCCCGGCCTCCTCTCTCCTAGGGATACGCACATGCGTCGCACTCGTTTCGCGTTCCGCCTGGCGGCCTCGGCTGCCGTGGCAGTGGTGCCTACGGTCGCCTTCGTCGCCGACGCCTTTGCCCAGGCGACCGCCGTCACGCTCTCGGGCTCGACGTATTCTCAGAACTTCGACTCGATGTCGACATC
>JBPCTA010000023.1:0-3063 GCA_051006595.1 Pirellulales bacterium | reverse complement strand
GCCAGTCGAGATAGTCCAGTTGCATCCCAGGTGCCGGCCGGATGAATGAGCGCGTCCACTTCGACGGCCCGAAGGCGAACTCGGTCGTCGAGGGCGTGTTGCGTCCCGTACGTGCGCCAAACTGACCAAGCAGCACACGGTTTCGACCGTCAGGCCCGATGGCGAGCCGACCGATGTTCTTCGTCCCATCGAACGTCTGTCGGTACTGGTGCAGTTCCTGCAACTGCGGTGCGTACTTGACCACATCCGACCACGTCGCCTCGTCCATCAACGGCGTATCCCCGTCAACGTCGAGCGGGAAAGCGATGTTCTCCTGGATCAGGTAACGCCGGAAGTTAGCCATGCTGAAGCTGCCGTCAGCGCGAAACACGCCGTACTTCGCGTTTATCTCGTTTCGGACATCCGCACCGATCTCCGCCAACCTCCCCGTGACCCAGCTGTACAGCGGCATGTCGATCGGGACGCCGCGGTGCTGCATGTCGGCAACCGCCCAGGCATATCGACCACGCAGGAGTGCCCGAAGGAGATCGTCGTGCGTTTTCAGGTAGGCGCAGACCTTCGGTAAGAGCCCGACACAAGCATCGACGTCCTGCATGCAGTAGTTCATCAAACCCTGCCACTCGTCGGCTGTCTCTGGGCCACGGATCGCCACGTCCCGCCAGTGCTCCTTCTCTTCGATCAACGGCTCGCCGAAGTAGTTCAGACAGCCCTGTAGCCCAAAGCCGAGCGGCAACTTGTGGCCATTCAGCTGGTTACGAAACTCCACGAAGAGGTCCAGCATGTTCGCCGGGCGAGGCCACTCCAACTGCTGGAAACAGCCCATCTCCGCTGACAAGAAATAACCCACCACGACCGTCTGTGGGCCGATGTCGAATGGCGGGGTCTTCATCCGCACCAGCTCGTCATACGAGAGGAGGTGCCGCCGGCCGCTTCGATGTTCTCGTGCCGCCAGACACCGGACGGTAGGCCGGTGCCCGGACGGCGACGAGAACTCGAAGTCGACGCTGACGAATTCCCGAACAGCATCGAGCGGTGACATGACTAGAGCGCGCCCCTCAGTTCACGGATCGCCTCGTGGTCGAAGGAGTCGATAACCCGACCCTTGAACGCGAGGTCAAACCATTCCGAACGGGTCAGCTCTGGCCACGTCGGCTCTCCGAGCGGATCCTCGGGCAACTCGATGGCGTAGCCATTACGGCCATCCGGCACGCACCGCACGTAGCCATCCGCGGCAGCCGACGCGATGTCGAGTGCCGTTCGACTCCACGCGTTGTCCCGTTGACCGATCGAGATCGGCCAGAGGAATGGCGCGTGAGTGTCGTGGTAAACACACCTGACGAGTTTCACCATCTTCAGCACACGCGCCAACGACGCATCGCCATGGAGGGCCGGCGCGACGAAGTAGATTGTGGGCTTCAGATCGCCGGGAACCGGACGCTCGTAGACACGAGCAATGAAATCCGTCTCTTCGCGAATCGCCCTAAAGAACTGCTTCTTGTCGGGCGATCCCATCGGCATCGTGAGAAGCTTGCGCTTCACCTTGACGCCATCCGTCGTGTAGCTCGCCCCCAGATTCAGCGATGCCAAATCCGCGAACGGGTTCAACGACACCGCAGGCTCGACGACAGGCGTCTCCTGCGGAGAAACGACACCGCCAGACGACGGCGTCTCCACAACTTGCCGGCCAGCCTCAAGAGGTTGGCGGGAGTCATCACCTCCGAGCGGGGCATCCCCCGCGACCGACTTGGCCATAACTAGGCCTCCGTAATTCGACGGCTGAAAAGACGCCGTCCGTCACCGAGGCGGTTTCTCGCCGCGGCGGGGCCATGAGGCGCCCGACCCCGCCCTGCATGAGATTTCACGCAGATTTCACTCGCCGGTCGTGGCCGGGCCGAGCCGTTCACCAAGCTCGGTTAACCAATAGATCAACGGGGCGGAACCACCAGATCTCTTGCAGTCGGTTTTCTCCGGCATTGTCGGTGGTAGTGTCACCCCGCTCCCCCCGTGCTTTCCTGCAGTGCGCACGCCGCGACTGAAATCAACAACACCGTCATGCTGAAGGCCTTTGAGGCGGCGCCAAACGGTGCCGGGCGAGGCCCGTGGTATGCCCGCCCGCACTTCTTCCCTCGTAGAGCCGGGGTGCAGGCGGAGGTGGCTGACGATGGCCTTCTCTACCTCATCTAGGTCTACCCAAGTCCGTGTGCCCCGCAGCAGCGACGCGGCTGCACGCTCTACGCGGTCGACCGCCCTGCCAAAGGCTCGATCCTGTAGGGCCAGATCCCGCAAAACATCTCGCACTTCCGCTGCATGACCCAATGCCTCACGAGGCGCGACAAAAACGGGATCCACCATTTGAAGGACGGCATGCAGGACGTTGTTGGCCGTCTCATAGCGAAATGTTGCGTCCGCGAGGAGTCGCCGCAGATCCGAACGCAATCGCGCCACGATCTGCTCGGCGTCTCCTTCTACCCGTAGAAACGATGACTCGGCTAGCGACGCTATCAGCCGGTCCACCAGATCGAGATAGCGTTCCAACCTCTCGATTAACGGTCGCACTCTTTCATTTCCGCTCCCGCCGCCCGTACCGCGCATCGCGATGAGGTTCTTCGACGGGATCGGCGGTTCACCGTTCTCCCGGAGAATTTCCTCCGCGACCAGGAACGCAACTAACTCGCCACACGTGCTGCTGATTTCCTTAAGCAGCGTCCGCGGATCATCCGGTTGCGTTGTGAACGCAACGTCCTCCGAAGACGAGGCCGTCGCAAGTCCCGACTCCTCCAACTTTACTTGGACCGCACGGGCGGCTTTGCCTAAGTCTTGCGCACCCTTCCAGATGTCATCGAATCGGCGGAAATACGTCCGCCATTCCGCCGCGGTTTTCGGCTCTTGAATCTCTACGACCTGTCGCTCCAAGAGCCGAGTCATCTGACGCCACGCATCGAGAAATCGAGTAGTGACCAGTTGCGCATAGACCTCGCCGGCAACACGGTCGTCGCCACTGCCCCCGTCACCTCGGCGAAAGTCTGGTAACGCGTTTCCGATACCACCGAGACGGGCCTCGAG
>JBPCTA010000022.1:0-2972 GCA_051006595.1 Pirellulales bacterium | reverse complement strand
CGAAGATCACCGTCGTCGTCGCCGCCTGCTGGATCCTGCTCTGCATTCTGGCCATCAACATGCTCAGCCGACGCGACTCGCTCTTTAGCCCGACGCTCGGGGGCACGGCAGGTCAGGCCGTGCCGGCCCAAACCACGACGCCCGCCGGCGAAGGCGGCCCAACTGGTGAAACGACGCCAGCCGGTGCGACCGCTCCGGCGGCCAGCCCGTCGAGCCCGCCGCCGGCAGCGGCGACCGACGCGAAGCCGGCCCCTGAGGCTTCTCTCGAGGTTCCAGGAGCGGCGACGGCCCCCGAAACGACGGCTCCTTCAGCCGCCCCGTCAACGCCAGCTGTTCCTGAGGCGCCGGCAGCCGCGCCGACGAAGTAGCGATCGACTCACGCAGGAGTGGCGCATGGCCCTCAGCATGACAGGCTGCGGAGAGGGTGTTGCCAGCGAAGGCGAGAGCACCTGCCGTATCGAGCTCCGCGGCGTCAACAACAAGCATTTCAAACTCGCGCTCCGCACCCGTGAGGGCTTTGCCGGGCTCGAAGGGCAGATCGAGGCAGCCATCCGCCGCCGTGTCCGCCGCGGCACGGTCCAAATGACGCTCGATGTGTCGGGCCCGTCCGCAACGCCCGCCCGACGGCTCGATCACGAACAGCTCGGCCGCTATCTCGATGACCTCGAGGTCTTTTCCGCACGCCGCGTCATCCCGCTGCCCGCGTCGCTCGACGGGCTCCTCGGCCTGCCCGGCATCCTGCTCGATGGTGAGCCCGACGCCGCCGAAATCGAGAAGGCGTGGCCGCTCGTGTCGCGGGCGCTTGACCAAGCCCTCGATGGCTTCGACCGCATGCGGCAGGCGGAAGGGGCCGCCCTGGCCGCCGACATGCGGGCCACGTGTGCCGAGATTGCCCGGCTCGCCACGGGAATCCGGGAGCGGGTGCCGCAGGTCGTCATCGCCTATCGCGACCGACTGCTGGAGCGGGTGACGAAACTCCTGGCCGACCGTGGCACCACCGTGACCGAGGCCGAGATCGCCCGGGAGGTGGTGCTCGTTGCTGATCGCACCGATGTCGCCGAGGAACTCGTTCGATTGCAGAGCCACGTGGATCAGTTCGACCGGCTCCTCGACGAGGAATCGCCTGGACGGTCCCTCGATTTTCTGGCCCAGGAACTGGGCCGGGAAGCCAACACGATCGCGTCCAAATCGCTCGACGTGCAGATCGCCCACGCCGTGGTCGAGATCAAGACGCGGATCGAGCGGGTCCGCGAGCAGGCCCAAAACGTCGAGTGAGCGGGTGGTTCACGCCGCCGCTGTTCAAGAGGTCTCGGGCTGCGGTAGAACATCGGGATGGAAGACCGTCCGGGCAAACTTGTCGTCATTTCCGGCCCCTCTGGCGTGGGCAAGACGACGCTCCTGCGGCGACTGCTCGCCGACCTTCCCGACCTCGTGCCGAGCATCTCCGCCACCACCAGGCCCCCCCGCTCCGGGGAACGAGACGGCGTTGACTATCATTTTCTCGACCTGGGCGAGTTTGAGCGACGGCGGGCGGAGGGCGAGTTTCTCGAGTGCTGTCAGGTCTATGGCCGGCAGCATTGGTACGGCACCCTCGTGGCGGAGGTTGATCCGCGAATCGCGGCCGGAAAATGGGTCGTGCTGGAGATCGACGTGGAGGGTACACTCTCTATTCTCGCGAAGTTTCCGCGGGTGATCACGATCTTCGTCGAACCGTCGCATCCCGACCAGTTGTTCCAGCGGCTTCAGGGCCGGGGCACGGAGTCGCCGGAGGCGATGGCCCGACGTCTGGAAGTGGCCCGCCGGGAACTGCACGAGGCCCATCGTTACAAGCACCGCGTCGTCAACGAAAACGTCGACGAGGCGCTCGCCGCTGTGAAGCAGATCCTCGCCGCTGAGGGTTTCTCATCCGCGGCCGTCGACCGTACACACGCTTCCCGCCCTCGAGCCGCCACCGTCCACCAAGCCTCACCGCAAGCCTCACCAAAGGAGTCACGCACATGATCGACGACCTGCGCGAAGAAGAGATCGTCAACAAGGTCGGGGGCCGTTTCAAGCTCTCGACGCTCATCCAGAAGCGGCTTGTCGCCCTCAACGCGGGTGGCCGCCCCCTCGTTGATGTCGATACGAACGACAAGATGCAAATCGTCATCGAAGAGATCAAGCAGGACAAGATCTTCCTCGACACCTCGCTCAACCTCCGCATCACCGGCGAGTCGCCCGAAGCCGGCGGCCCGCTCGATTTTGATCCCACGATCCTGTGAAACTCGAAGGTCGGGAGATCGTGCTGGGGGTGTCGGGCGGGATCGCAGCCTACAAGGCGGCGGCGCTGGCGAGCCTGCTCGTCCAGCGAGGGGCCGGCGTGACGGCGGTGATGACCGCCAACGCCCGGCGGTTCGTCGGAGTGGCGACGTTTGCGGCGCTCACGGGGCGGCCGGTTGCCACGAAGAGCTTTGAACCGGCGGCCCATCCGCTCGGCGGTCACATCGAGCTGGCGGCCCGGGCCGACCTCGTCGTCGTGGCGCCGGCATCGGCCGATTTTCTCGCGAAGGCCGCACACGCCGCGGCCGACGACCTGCTCACCACGCTCGTGCTGTGTGCAGAGTGCCCCGTGCTCGTCGCTCCGGCCATGAATGCCGCGATGTGGGCGAAGGCAGCCGTGCAGCGCAATATCGGTCAGCTGGCCGCCGACGGCGTGCGGATCGTGCCCCCCGGGACCGGCTGGCTTTCCTGCCGTCAGCAGGGCACCGGCCGGATGGCCGAGCCGGAGGAGATCGCAGCTGCCATTGCCGACGTATTCGGGGCAGCAGCCGCGCGGCCCCAAGTCTGATAATCTCGCCTCACTGAAGAGTCGCGCCCGAGGAAGGCACCGTGGCACGGATCCTGCTCACCGCCGGCCCCACCAGGGCCTACATCGACGATGTCCGGTTTCTCACCAATGCGTCGAGCGGCCGCATGGCTGCGGCGATCGCCAC
>JBPCTA010000021.1:0-5647 GCA_051006595.1 Pirellulales bacterium | reverse complement strand
ATCCGGCTGGGAGTAGTCGGCGTTGCCCGCGTCAGAGCCTTCGATGAAGAAGGTGTCGCTACCGGTGTCGACCCTCATCACGAGCGCTGCCACAGCGGGTCGAGTGAGTAGTGTGAGACCAAGAAAAAGCATGGCGGCCGTGGCAGAAACTGCGAGATAACGACGTGAACTCATGTGGGCACCTGAAAGGGGCAGGAGAAAAACAGCACCCTTGGTCACGCGAGGAGGTGCGACCTTGCTTGTTCCTCGAAAGAGGCTACACGCGACTCCGTCGCATCCGAGAACAAGAACGCGGGAATTGACGAATAGGGCACAGGCAGGGACGAATCCGCGGCGAGAGCATGTCTTCCTCGCTGGTTTCAGCCCTCTCACCGACCTAAAACCTCTGCCCGCGCATCTTCGACCGACCGCGAACTGCTCTCGCCCCGATGACACCAACTGGACCGGGGCTGAGATCAAGTCGTGCTGCAGGCTGGCTTCGCTCTTGGATGTGCCGCTCGTTCAGGCCGGACAGAACGCCGTGCCCGATGCTGTGACTGCGGGCGACAAGATTGAAGGGTTACGTCGTTGGGCTTCCGGAAGATGTTTATCGGCTGATCGGGCGGGGGTTTATTCGCCGTCGGAGGGTGGCAGTGGCGGGCGAAGAGTGGTGCGGGCAGACGGAGTCTCGCCGTGGAAACACAGGGGGGAGCAGGCCCGTGATGGTGACCTGCTCCCCTCGCGTTGGATTCGTGTTGGCTGGACCGCGTGCCTCAGCCCGCGGCCCGTTCGCGACGGCGTAACACTGAGTAGCCACCGCAGGTCAGGCCGGCGAGGGCCATGGCGTAGTTCGATGGCTCGGGGACAACGGAGATCGTGCCCGTTGCCGGATTGAACGTGGCGGATTGCCCCGCGCCGAGGCCGGTGGCGACGACCGACGTGAAGTTGCCGGAGAAGCCGCCCGTGGCGGCGAAGATGGTCAGCACGTCCGTGCCGTTGGCATAGGGACCGTTTGTGAAGGCGAGGTCAAGCACTCCGCCAAAGGCCACGCTACCGGGGCCGTCGAGGAGATCGAACGTGCCCGCCGTGAAGAGCGGGCTCGTAATCTCGAACACGCTCGTGCCCGTGTTTGCCAGGTCGAGCGTGAAGCCGGTGCCGACCGTCACCGTGCCGGAGCTGTTGCCCGGCAGGAAGGAGCCGAGCGCCGCGAGCGACTTGCCGCTGCCGGAGAGCGTGCCCACGCCCGACAGGCTGGCGGTTGATGGCAGCGAGTAGGTGCCTGCCGTCAGGGCAGCGAGATCGAATACGCCGGGGCTTGCGGTGGTGCCGAGGTTCAAGCCGCCGGTGCCGAGCGAGCCCGATCCGGAGAGGGCCAGCGTGCCGCCCGCGATCGTGGTGACACCGGAATAGGAGTTGGCGCCGGCGAGCGTGAGGGCACCCGCGCCCTGCTTCGTCACCACCCCGGTGCCGCTGATGACGCCGGCGTAGGTGGAGGCATTTGAGCGATTGAAAATGAGCGTGCCGTCGTTGACGAGGTTTCCCGTGCCGCCGAGGAGCACGCCGCCGGTCGAGTTGTTGCCGATCTGCAGCGTGCCGCCCGGCCCGAGGGTGATCACGCCGACCGCCCCTTGTCGCAGCGTGCCGCCGACCACTACGACGCCGCCGCCATTGATCGTGAGCGATCCGGTTCCAGTCGCGTTGGTGCCGACCAGCAGATTGGCGGCGTCGCCGCTGCCGGTGACGAGCAGCGTGCCGCTCGACACCGTCACGCTCCCCGCGCCGCCAACGCTAGTCATCTGCGACGCGATGGTCGAGGAAATGAACAGCCTCCCCACCGTCATCCTGCCGCCGCTGCCCGAGAGGGTGAGCGTGCCGGTGCCGCTGCCACCCACGTAGAAATCCCGCTGGGCCGTGAACGTGCCCCCGGTGACGGTCATCGCGCCCGTCGTCGGAGCGTAGCGGCCGAGGATGAAGTGGTTCTCGAGCACGTTCGTGAAGAGGCCCGACGCAGCCGTGTTGGTGGTCACGAGGCCGCCGGTCATCCGCAGCAGCCCGCTGCTCTGGCCGCCGAGGTTCACGGTGCCCAGACCGCCGACGAGCGTCGGTCCGGCGATAGTGGTGGTGCCGCCGGAGATCGTCATCGTGCCTGAACTTCCAGCCTCGGAGCCGATGAAGTTGCCGTTGGTCGTCGCGCCGGTGCCGGCGAAGCCCACCGAGCCGCCGGTGATCGTGACGGTGCTGACCGAGTTGATTCCCGACCCCAGGCGAAACGTGCTGATCGCCGCGACGCCGGAGTCCATCGTAAACGCACTCGTGGCACCGCTGCCCAGCGACATCCGCAGGTAGCTCGTGGCGTTGAACCGAGCCGCCGACCCCGAGACGGTGATCGTGGCGGTGCTGTTGTCGCCCTTCGCCGGCTCGAACCAGCTCCACGACAGGGTGCCGCCGGTCAGGGTCATCGTGGCCGAGGAGTTGGGCCCGTACGCGAAGCCGCCACCGGAGCCGTTGCCGAGGTTCGCCGTGCCTCCCGTCATCGTGAACGTACCCGATGAGGCGTTCCCCGATGCGAAAAAGAATGACGGCGTGCTCAGGGCGGTGTTCGTGAACGTGCCACCCGACATCGTGAACATCGCCGACGAGGAGGACGGCGACGCAAATCGGACGTTGGTCGTGGAAACCGACCCATTTCCCGAGATCGAGAGGCTGCCGTTCCCGTTCGTGCCGATGTAGAGCGCGCTTGTGCCGGTGGAAAGCCTGCCGGCCCGAACGTCCACCGCCCCGTCGATGATGGTGGTCGTGGTGGACTGGAGCAGTCCCACCGTGCCGCCGTTCGTGAGCGAGAGCGTGGACGTGGCCGATCCCGTGTAGGTGCCCGTCAGCGAGATCGAGCCCGACGTCTGGTTGAACTGCAGCGTCCCGCTGTTGCTCACGGCGCCGGTGACGCTGCCGCCGTCGTCGATCCGCACCGTGTCGCCGGCGGCGATCGTGCCACCCGGATAAACCGGACCTGATTGGCCGGCGGCCGTGCCGTAGATGAAAAGCGACTGAGCATCCGCGTAGCCCCCGACCAACGCGAGACAGACGACCCAAGCGGCAGTCCACAAACAGCGGGATGGAATCGACACTCGCAGCGCTCCTTTTTGCACGTAGGACTAACACGACCACTCGGACGGTCCGTAGTATTGCCGCCACGGCGCTGCGAATGAGTCGCCTGACCGGCCTAAGGGACGAATCGGGCACGGGCTGGGACGAATCGGGCAAATCAAGGGACGAATCCGCCGCGGGCTGGGACGAATCGGCGGCGAGATCGTTTCCGCCGCCCCGCGTATCGCCGACCGTCAGGGATTTTCGCCCCCTGATTCCGGCCCACGGTGACAGGCGGCTCCATGGTCGCCACGGTGGCGGATCGGGCGGGCACGCCACGGGAAGCTGCTGTGACGCGACTCAAAAGCTTCGCTCCCACGACACCTCCCGAATCGCGTGGGCGAAGCCCATCGCGCGGGTGGGGGAGGAGTTTCCGATCAAGTGCCGGGATTTGACGGCGACATCCGACTCATCGCATTCATCACCGACCGCGACGCGATCCAGGCGTCCGCGGGACAGACCGCGCCCGACGAGCTGCCGGTGATCGGCATCCGTAGCCGGTGAACGTCCCAGCCGGAGGCTATGTCGTTGCGATCCGCTTCACGGCCGGATGCGAAGACGGCCTGCGCCGAACGTGAAAAACTGGTCGCTCGACGGCGGTTTGGGAGGGCTGCGGCGCTCGACGCGAGGCGTCGCAGGTCCACCAATGCCCCGGCCGACGCTCAGCCAAGGCTCTGCAACCCTTCGATGCCTGTGAACGGGCCATTGACCGTCCTATCCTTATCGTTCTGCATCGGAGCATATCGGTCGATCTCACGAGGTGTTTCACGCCGTGGTTACGGCTAGCCGCCTCCAAAGGGACAACCGGCGCGATCCAACGCGGCCTGGTGTCCCTTCCATCCGCCCGTGCGATGGGCAACTGAGACCTCATAGATACCGCGACGCGCTGCGAGAATGGGGTCGTCCGACAGTTCGATGCCGTCGGTCACGCGGGTTGGGTCGTGCATCATCACCGGATCGCCGATCTCTTCGATCGTCGTCGGACGCGTGATCGCGAGGCGCCCGACCGTCACTCGTGGACGGTCATCGGGCCAAGGCGCATTTGGATCGTCCGTCGGATCGCCCTCTCCCGCCAATTGCAGGACCAGGTCGAAATTAACGGGCGCCTGGCGCAGCCGTTCCTCGAGCTCATCGAACAGATACGAGGGCGGCAGTTTTTCCAGATCTTCCATTGCTTGGCCTGCGACGCCGGCTTGAGGTTCCCAGTGATAGCGTGCGTACACCGCGTTCTCGGAGGCATTCACGAAGCGGAATGCGTGGAGCGCATGGAATGCCGTGCGGGCAAAGCTGACGGCTGCCGGAACTTGCTGCTTCAGCTTCAGGGCGTGCGCAATCCATGGTCGGGTGGAGAGGAACGGCCCCAGCCTCGCGGGATCAAACTTGCCGGTTTCAGGATCGAGGGCGGCCTGCCCGAGCGCGAGCAACTCCACCGGCGTCCGAGTGAAGAACACCGTTATCGGCAGGGCTATAAGGTCTGTGACCGTGCCATCGGCCAGATAGAATCGCGTGGCCATCGAGACCGAGCCGTTCGGCCCAAACGGATTCCCGGACGGACTGTTGGAAAACCGCACCGTCACCGGGACCGGCTGCCCTTGTAGGTGCACCGCACGGCTGATCTGCCGAGCCTCCGGCGTCGCCGTGAAAGTCGCCATGTAATAGCGTCCTTGCGCATGGATTGCACGATACCCAGGATGAAACCCTTGAGATTTGTGGATCAGGTCTACGAGTTGCGTAGCGAGACGGTACTGATGGCTATTCATGTCGGTTCTCCAGGTGTGTGGTCAGTTGGCAGCGTCCAGAAGTTCGTCGAGTGCCTTCTTGATCTTCAGCGCCTTCCACACGTCACGGACGGACGCATCGGTGTAGGCGCCATAGAACGCCATCGCTGAGACCTGGTGCTTCGCGATAAAGTCCTTTATGTCGGGGCTACGCACTCCCGGGTAGTCCACGACCTCCTGAAATAGCAGATCGATCTCGTCTGGAATGATCGTGGCAAAATCATTGATGTACGTCTCCCAATCTCCGTCTAAGGTCGAAGCGAAAATGCACCTCGTGTCGTTGTCGAAGATCACGAAGCGCAGATCGTGCACCGTGCCGATACGGTCCGTATTTTTGGTGCGTTCCTCAGTAAAGCCGCCGAAGCGCGCACGCATGCGCTCGGCGCCGCCCGGCTTGAGTGGCATGATCACCGTGAACTCGTTCCATAATCCCCTTCGCGTGCCAGGCCTTGCGATCGGTGCTTGCTGTTCGGACATTGTGTCTCGTTTCATGAAGTGCGTGGATTCGGTAAGGCAGATGTGTGCTTTCAGCTTCTTTCACTTGTTGCTCGCATGAGCGTTTCTTGCGCCGTTGCGAGCAGCCGCGGTCTGAGTTCGCATAATCATGCATTGTCCGCCGGCATCTCGGCTAGCCATCGCAGGCCGCGAATTCCGGGCAGAAACACGTGTTCACCACCACGTGTCGCGGTGAAATTGGGCAAGCCGGTGAAACGCCGGCGAACGGGCTTGGCGGGATAGGCGAAGTC
>JBPCTA010000020.1:0-2624 GCA_051006595.1 Pirellulales bacterium | reverse complement strand
CCATCGATCCACGCACTGGCGGACAAGGGGCCACGGCACAGGGCCGCGGCCCGCACGCAAACGACACCGGGTCAGGAATAGAGGTCGATCGCCTGCACGATCTCGTCGAGCCGATTGCCCACGCTCACCGAGCGGTTGGCGAAGCTCGCCCGGCTCACGCCGCGGCTGCCGAGCACCTCATTGAAGAGCTGCTGGTCGGTCGTGTGATAGGCGACCGTCGCGGTCGGATCCTTGAGCTGATGGCCTGTCAGGATGCAAACCACCCGTTCGTCGCGGCCGATCACGCCCTCGGCGACGAGCTGCTTCGCCCCGGCCACGCTCGCGGCGCTTGCCGGTTCGCAGCCGAGGCCGCCGGCGCCCACCTGGGCCTTGGCATCGAGGATCTCCTGCTCGCTCACCTCACGAACCACGCCATCGCAGACCTCGAGGGCCCGCAGGCACTTGTTGAGATTCACGGGCCGATTGATCTCGATGGCGCTGGCGATCGTGTGCGCCCGCTTCTTGTCGCGGTCGAGCTCGTCGTAGTAGTGGCAGGCTGGGGCGAGATCGGCCCGGCCTCCGTCCCAGCGGAGGCCACGGCGGGTGTAAAGCTCGTGGAGCGTGTTGGCCCCGGCGGCGTTGATCACCGCCAGCCGCGGCACGCGATCGATGAGGCCGAGCTTCCGCAGCTCGGCGAAGGCCTTGCCGAAGGCGCTGGAGTTGCCGAGGTTGCCGCCGGGCACCACGATCCAGTCGGGCACCTCCCAGCCGAGCGATTCGAGCACCCGAAACATGATCGTCTTCTGGCCCTCGAGCCGGAAGGGATTCACGCTGTTGACAAGATAAATGCCGAGCTTGCCCGAGACTTCCTTGACGCGGGCCATCGCATCGTCGAAGTCGCCGGCGATCTGGATCGTGAGGGCGCCGTAGTCGAGCGCCTGCGAGAGTTTGCCGTAGGAGATCTTGCCGGAGCCGATGAAGATGATCCCGCGCATCAGTCGCGTGACGGCGCAGTAGACGGCCAGCGAGGCGCTGGTGTTGCCGGTCGAGGCGCAGGCGGCCCGCTTGGCCCCGATCATCCGGGCGTGGGTGAACGCCGCGGACATTCCGTTGTCCTTGAACGACCCCGACGGATTGAGACCCTCATATTGAAGATGCAGGCGACCACGGTTCAGGCCCACGAACCCGCCGACGCTGTCGGACGTCGGGCACATCGTCTGCCCTTCGCCAATCGTGACGACCGCTTCGCGGGGCGCGTAGGGGAGCAGTTCGTGAAACCGCCACACGCCGCTGAAGGCCAGCGGATCGCTCCGCCGCATCCACTTCCGCTCGAACACCTCAAACGAGGTCGGCGGCCGAAGCCGATCCCAGTCATACTCGACGTCGAGGAGGTTGCCGCACGACGGACAGGCCGTCAGCACCTCATCGACGGAGTAGGTCGCGCGGCATGCCGGGTCGATGCACTGCTGAAAGGCGAGATCGGTATGGGCGGCCACGGCCACGGGAACTCTCCACGGCCCCAGGCGACGGGCCGCGGGAAGGCGGCCCCGGCACAAGGGATTTTTCCAGGGCTATCGGCCACCGGATGCTCCAAAGGTAGGCCAAGCTTTCCCAGGCAGCAAGCGGCGCCCAAGACCTCCAATCCGACCACCTCGCGAGTTTCGCGATCGGTAAGACTGCCAGTTTGACAGCCCTGGAGTCGTTGTTTACGCTTTCGAGGCTCTGGAGGTTGGGTGTGGGGCGGACCCACGCGGTCTCCACAGGCCGAGACGCGAGTCCACACCAATGATGAAGGCGGCAGAAGTCAAGGTTTTTCGGATTGCCCTGGAATCGCTGCGGGCGCGGCTGCGCGGCGATGTCTCCACAATGGCCGACGCGGCGCTGCGGAAGACGCGGTCGGAGTCGAGCGGGGATCTCTCCAGCATGCCGATCCACATGGCCGACATCGGCTCCGATGCCTACGAGCAGGAGTTCACGCTCAGCCTGATGGCGACCGAGGAGGAAACGCTGGAACTCGTCGAACAGGCTCTCGACCGCATTCGCGGGCGACGTTACGGCCTGTGCGAGGAGTGCGGCGGCGTGATCGCCAAGAAGCGGCTCGAAGCGATCCCGTTTGCTTCGATGTGCATCCGCTGTGCCGAAAAGATGGAAAGCGGACAGCTGGGGCGACCTCGCCAGCCCCGCTGACGACGCGGCTTTCGCCGCCCACCGCCGAGGCGAACAAGCAATACACGCGCATGATGCCTTCGTCAGCCAAGGGATGGCCGCTCTTCCTGACCGTGGCCGCGCTCGCCGCCGCAGCCGACCTCGTGAGCAAGCAGTCTGTCTTCGGCATGCTGGGCATGCCCGGCGAGTCGCCCGCCATCGAGATCGTGCCCGGCATGCTGGTGCTCGAAACGAACCTCAACGAGGGCGCGCTCTTTGGCATGGGGCAGGGGATGGGGATCGTGTTCGCGACCATCTCCGTGGCGGCGATCATCGGCATTCTCGGACTGGTCTCGCGACCGGCGACTCGCGACGACCGATGGCTCCTGGCAGCACTGGGGCTGATCGTGGGGGGCATCGTGGGCAACCTCTACGACCGACTCGGATTGCCAGGCCTGACATGGCTGGCCCCGCTCGAGCGCCGGGGCCAAGGCGTGCTC
>JBPCTA010000019.1:0-2601 GCA_051006595.1 Pirellulales bacterium | reverse complement strand
GCCCGCCAGCGCTCCTGTGTGCGCAAGCTCGAGGGTGCCGTCCACGATCCGTGTCGCGCCCGTGAACGAGCCCGAGCCCGAGAGCGACAGCGTGCCGGTGCCGCGCTTCGTGAGCGGGTTGCCCGCCCCCGCCAGGCCCGTGGCGAAGACCACGTTTTGGGAGTTCGTGTCGATCGCGAATGCCTGGCCGGTGCCCGTGGAGATCCGCGCGGAGTAATCGGTCGTGTTGGCGGCTGAATACCGGATCGCTCCGCCGACGAAGGCAATCGTGCCGGAAGAACCCAGCGCGCCGGCCGAGCCGAGGGCCACGGTCCCGCCGGCGAGCACGGTCCCGCCGGTGTGACTGTTCGACCCCGTGAGCGTGAGCGTGCCAGCGCCGGCCTTTCGCAGGCCGCCGGCTCCCGACACCGCGCCTGAGTAGGTCGAGTCGGTGGAGCGATTGAAGGCGAGCGTGGTACCCGCCAAGGAGTCCACGTCGCCCGTGAGCGAGCCGGCCGTGCCTCCGGCTCCCACCGCGAGGGTGCCCATCACGAGTTTCACGCCACCGGCCGCCGCCGCGTCGCCGGCGAGCACGAGCCCGCCGCCGCCGCTCTTCGTCATGCCGTTGGCCGCGGCGAGCGGCGTCGCGATCGTGGCCGTCGAGGTGCCGGTCACCGTGACCGTGTTTCCCGCCTGGTCACCCGTGAGCGACAGGGCGTCGCCGGTCAGCGTGTAGCCGTCGGCCGTGAAGCTGACCCCATAGCCCACGCTCTGCGCTCCGCTCACGGCCACGGTGCCGCCGACGGTGTTGAACAAAGCCCCCTTCGCCGGATCCCACGCGACGATGCCCGAGCCTCCGTTCCACGTGAGGCCGGCCGAAGACCACGTGCCCCCGCCGCCCGCGGTGGAGCCGTTGCCATACCAGGTGTAGGGCACGGCGGGCGTAAAGACCGCGTCGAGGCCAAGGCCGTCGCCGGAGAGCGCCAGCGAGAACGTGCCGCCCAGGGTGGCGTTGGTGAAGCCCGGGGAGGCCCCGGTCGGCAATGTGGTAAGTGCGAAGTTGGCCGGGTCGAAGCCCGTGATCGTGGAGGCCGAGGTCAGAATCCGCCACGAACTCGCGAGCGACCAATCGAAGTTCCGTGCTTCGCCGCTCGTGCCGGTCGCCGACAGCGACCAGACGTTGACGCGGAACGGGCTCACGGAGGAGAGTCCTGAGAACGCCACCGCATCGGTCGAGATCAGGCCCCAGCCCGTGCCTGAGGAGCCCGTGGCATCGAGCATCTGCCAGTCGTAACTCCCGCCGGCGGCGAGCGTGAGGCCGCCGGTCACCGTGAGCGGGCCCGTGCCCGCTGCCGGGATCACGGCCGCGCTGCCGCCGACCGTCAGGCCGCCGGCGACCGCTCCGGCGCCTACAATCGCCTGGGCGGCCGGAATCGTGTAGCCGCCGGACACAGCCGAGGCGTCGAAGACAGCGCCCGCCGCCAGGCTGACGGTGCTCGACGAGGCGATCGAGCCCGCCGCACCGAGCGACAGCGTGCCGGCGGAGATCGCGGTCGGGCCGGTGTAGGTGTTGTTGGCCGAGAGCGTGAGCATGCCAGCGCCGGTTTTCGTCAGGCCGGCCGTGCCAGCCGTGCCGGTGATTCCGCCGGCGAACGTCGTCGAGGTCGCATCGCCGACCGACAGCGTCTTGCGGCCGAGCGTGACGACCGATCCGGTCGAACCAGAGAGCGCACCGATCGACAGACTCGACGCCGTGATCCCGGCGATGTCGAACGTCGCACCGCTCGCGGCGACGTCGACCGTGCCCGTGGTGGCGAGCGACCCCGCCTGGGCCATCGAGAGCGTGCCGGTGTTGATCGTGGTCCTGCCCGTGTAGGTGTTGGCACCACGGAGGACGAGACTGCCGGTCGCGCCGGTGCCACTCTTCACGAAGCCGCCCGCACCCGAAAACACGCCGTCGAGAAAGACGCTGTTGACGGGATTCGCACTACCCGGCGACGTGTCGACGGTGAGGCTGCCAGTGAGCGTTCCCCCGGACGTGATGGTGAGATTCGACGTGGTTTGATCGTCCTTGTTGAACACGAGCGTGCCGGACGAGGGAAAAATCACGTTGGTGTAGGTCTGGGCCCCACCGGTCGATCGGGCAGTCAGGCCCGCGCCGTTATCCAGCGTGACGGCATTGGTCAACGTTCCGGTCGTCATGCTCTGGCTCGTGAGCCTGACGCCGCTTCGCACCCGAACGCTTCCGGTGCCAAGGGCATTCCCGCCCTCGAAGAAGGCCCTGATGCCGTTGTTCGCAGCGAAATCCCAGTTGACGTCCGTCGCCGTGCCCGACGTGTTCTGAAGCACCACGGCGTTCGAGCCGGTCACGGTGGCCGTATTGCCCGACCCAGCGACCGGCGCGGCAATGGTCAGGACACCTCCGTTGACACTGATCGTTCCGCCACCAGAACCGATCGTGAGGCCGCGGCTTCCACTCAAAGTGAACGCCGCAGTCGTTCGCAGCGTGGCTCCATTCGAAATCGTGATCCGGTCGGTCGCAAAGGCGCCCACTCCGCCAAGATTTCGGTCGGTGCTGACCTGCTGGGTTCCCGACGTAATCGCGAGCTTGGTCGTAAACGT
>JBPCTA010000018.1:0-2796 GCA_051006595.1 Pirellulales bacterium | reverse complement strand
TCTGGTGCATGTCGAAGAAGGACGCCTGCATGCTGTCGCGGGACCGTTATCGGCCCGCCCCCTCTGGTTTTTCGGAACCCGACTTTCGAACCATCGTCATGTCGATCTGCGGCATGTGTTCGCTGCCCACGTGCGTTGGCAGCGACCGCCAGGCACATCGATCCTTGCCATCGTAGGTATAGATGTTGAGCGACGAGGTCTGGCTCCCATCCGGGAGGACAGCGGTCGTCTGGGCGATCCACGAGCCGTCCTTCCTGCTCCACGCCGCCTCGCCGTGGCCGCCATCCGAACTAAACACCCACGAGTGGATGCCTTTCGAGAGCGGATCCCAGCCGATTCGCTGGGTGATGTGCATCGCCGCAGCGGGAGTCGCTGCCGCGCCTGCCGGCGTGATCTTCATGTCGCGGAGCAGAAACGTGCGGGTCGGATTCCAACGGACGGTCATCTCGATCGAGGGCCTGCCCGGCGCCGGCTTGCCGGTGGCGTCATCGTCCACCACAGCCCAATCGCCAACCATCCAGGAGAGTTCGTCGAGCGATTCGGTGCCGCCCGCGGACTGCCCGCGGGCTTCGCGGAGCGCCGACAGCTTCCACGCGCCTTCGTGACGCACCCACGTGGCCGAAAACCGTCCGTGCAGCGGTGCGGCGGTGCCCGGCGGTGTCACCTCCACCGTCGCATCTTCGAGAGCCACGTCAGGCGTGATGAATCGCAGGTTTGTGTCCTTGATCGTGATCACAGGCTTTCCGGTTGGCTTGGCGTCGGTCGGAGCAGGCTGGAGGAGCGCGACGGTTTCGCGGCCCTTCATCACCCCTCCGAGGTCGTCCACGATGTCGCCATCAGGCGTCCAGAGTGCGGCGAGCGCCTTGCCATCGCCCCGCTCGACCGCCGCCTTATAGGCGCTCGATGCGTCACGAATCGCCTGCATGTCCTTGGTGAGGTCGGCCGTGGGCTGTGCCCAGCCGACCGTCGCACTCGGCAGCACCACCGCCGCGAGCAGCAGGCAGGCCCTCGTGCCGATCAGGGCGAAGACGTTGCTCTGGGCGAAGACGTTGCTCTGGCGGCAGAAAAAGCTGGAGATCAACGGCATGCAACACCTGGCACGAAGACACGGGGCAACGATGGCCGACGCTCCTGACGCCGACCCGAGCCCAGGATTTTACCACGGAACGGCCGTCTCGGGAAAGCAGATGGACGTTGGGTCTGGTAGGGTTTTCGGCATGGCTGCCCACGTTCCCCTGCTCGCCGACCTTGTCCGTCGTCCCAGCGTCAATCCCATGGGCCGAGATGTCTCCGGGCCGGAGTATTTGGAGGGGCGGATCACCGACTACCTCGTCCAGCGGTTCACGGCCGCGGGCCTTCCCTGGGCGAGGCAGCCCGTGTCGCCGGGACGCGACAACGTGATGGCGAGGCTCGAGGCGACCGTGCCACGGGCCCCGGTGATCCTCTGGGACGCCCATCAAGACACGGTCCCGGTGGAAAACATGACCATCGAGCCGTTTGCCCCGACCGTGCGGGAGGGCCGCATGTATGGTCGCGGTGCCTGCGACGTGAAAGGCGGCATGGCGGCGATGATTTCGGCGCTCGAGCGGCTGGTCGAGGCCGGTGGCCCCCGACGTGCGACAGTCTTGTTTTCCGCCACCGTGAATGAGGAGTTTGGGTTTACCGGAGCGAAGGCGCTCGCCCGGCTCTGGGACGCATCGGCGACGGAGACCGCGCCGCCTTCCGATGCCGCCGGTCGTAAGATTGCCGTCCGCCGTCCGGTGCTCGCCATCGTCGCCGAGCCCACCCGTCTCAACCTCGTGATGCAGCACAAAGGGGCAATCCGCTGGCGGGTTCGCGTGCATGGCCGCGCCTGCCACAGCGCGTTTCCGGAGCAGGGGGTCAACGCGATCTATCCCACGGGCCGCGCGATTCTCGCGATCGAATCGCTTGCCACCGAACTTCTCACGCGGCAGCTGGCGCATCCCTGCGGCCCCCCCACCCTGAATCTCGGCACGATCCGGGGCGGGGCGGGAGTGAATCTCGTGCCCGACCTCACGATCCTCGAGATCGAACGCCGGGTGCTTCCCGGCGAGTCGCCCCACGAGGCGCGGGCCGAGGTGATCGCGAGGATTGCAGCAGCCTGCCCTGGGGCCCGGATCGAGCACGATGAACCGTTCCTCGAGAGCGCCGGCCTCGCCGATGCCACGGGCGATCCAAAGGCTGCCGTGTGGGTCGAGAGGCTCGTCACGGAGGCTCGCGGCCGCGGGGCCGAGGCGGCCCGCTCCGCTGCCCGCTATGGCACCAATGCCAGCGTGTTCACGGCCGCCGGCGTGCCGAGCGTGGTGTTTGGTCCGGGCTCGATCGAGCAGGCCCACACCGCCGACGAATGGATCGACCTTGCCGAGGTGGGCACCGCCGCCGAGATCCTCGCGGCCATCGTCACGGCGTGAAGGCGCGGCACCTTCCGGCTGCTACAACATCGCGACATTCTTCCCAGCAGGAGCGCGAGCATGACAGGCAACACGAAGGCCAAGATTCGGGTCAAGGGCCCGGTCGTCGATCTCGATGGCGACGAGATGACGCGGATCATCTGGCAGTTCATCAAGGACAAGTTGATCCTGCCCTACCTCGATCTCGAAATCCGCTATTTCGACCTCTCGATCGAGAACCGCGACGCCACCGCCGATCAGGTGACGGTCGCCGCCGCCAACGCCACCAAGGAATGCGGCGTCGGCGTGTAGTGCGCCACGATCACGCCCGACGAGGCCCGAGTGAAGGAGTTCAGCCTCAAGAAGATGTGGAAGAGCCCCAACG
>JBPCTA010000017.1:0-4466 GCA_051006595.1 Pirellulales bacterium | reverse complement strand
GGGCTGCCCGTGCCCCGGAGCAGGCGTATGACCGGGCACCGATCCGCTTGAGCGGATTGGTCGACGCAGCCAGGATGGCGAAGTGCCGGCGGCATCCGAGTGAGTGAAGCCCAGGATGGGCGCAACGAACGTCCGGCGACGGGGCATGGGCAGTCACGAGCCGTGCAGCAGGACTGCCTGAAGGCCGGTCGTTGGCCCCGGAACCGACAGCAGGGCTGCCCGCGGCCTTACGGCCGGTCGGCTTGTACCGCGGCCAGCGGCCTTACGGCCGGTCGGCTGGCACGGGCAGCCCCTCAGGAGTCAGCGGGTGTATCTCGGGCCAGCGACTGCAGCCGAGCCGTGAGCAGCCGGCTCTTGGGCGCGAGGGCCAGCCGTGGGTCGGCCGCCAAGACGACGAGCAAGCGTTCGAGCCGTTCGGCAGCGGAGTGCTCGAGGTTGAGCAGCACGTGCGGCACGCCCGCCACCGTGCAGAGTCCACCGGGCATCTCCCCGAGTGGCTCCTCGCGAATGTGGTAGCCCAGATCCTTGGCGAGTTGCCGCGACTCTTCAAGCAAGCCGAGGGTGTCGGACATAGCCGGTGGCTACCTGCCCCAACCGGGAGGCATGCCCCGCTGCTCGCGGCGCTCATCCATGGCGCGGCGATATTCCACATACCGGGCCCGCTGCTCGGGAGTCGTCCGGTCGATGATCGATTTTCGGAAGCGATTCCGATCCTCCTCGCTCCCGCTGCGGCCCCCGGGAGTTCCCGCCGGCGGTGCGGAGGCAGTTGCCGATGCGGTCGTGCCGGCGGCTCCGCCAGTCTGGCCGCCAGCCTGACCGCCCTGCCCTCCGCCAAAGGCGCTCGCGACGGCGCGGCCGGCCTCGAACGCCTTCCGCATCACCTCTTCCTGGTCAATCTGGCGATCGATTTCCGCCTGCCGCTTCTCGGGCGGGAGGGCGAAGTAACTGTCGATCCGGGCCCGCATCGCGTTGCGAAACATGCTGCCCCCCTGCTGCTCGACCTGGGGCCGCAGGTGGGGCGGTAACGCCTCCACCTTGGCCCGGATCGTGTTCATGGAGGTCATCGCCGCCGTCGCTTCCGCCACGGTTCTCGGGCCGCCATTCTCAGTGAACTGCTTCTGAGCCTCCGTCTGCATCTGCTGGATCTCGACCACGCGAGGATCGGTCCAGAACGAGATCCATCCCATCAGCCAGGCGCCGATCGCGAGCGCGAGGAGCACGGCCAGACCGACGCCGATCCACATGCCCCATCCTGGTCCCTCCGAGTCTCGGACCGGAATCCGGCTGGAACGTGACGATCGCACTGCGGCGGTGCTCATGGGCGATGACTCTGCGGGAGGGAGGGAATCGAAACCCGAGTTTAGAGGTTGTCCACGTGACCATCGAAATAGAGAAAGTTTCGGGAACCCTCGGGCGGCGACCAGCTCGGGTCGTCGAGCCGATTGGTATCGACCTCGTCCGACGCAAACATGCCGGCGAAGCCCGTCATGTGGAAGGGGGCAAACTCATAGAGCACCCAGAGCTTGGACGAGGCCGCCGTGCTGCCGCGGTAGGTGAGGGCCTCTTCGCGGGTCTTTCCCTGGCTCTGATCCGAGTTCAGGAGGCGCCGGATGGGGTATTCGTAACTCGTTCCCTCATACGGCACGTCCTTGTATTCGGCTGGACGCTGCGCGGCCGGAATCTGGGCGAGCTTCTGTTGGATGCTCTGGCCATAGGCCGTCCCCAGGTCACGAACGAAATAGGCCGTGTCGGAAGGACAGCGAAACGCCTCCCGGCTGTTTTCCATGTAGGGCCCGAGGGCGGAAGCGATGCTCGGCCGAATCGGCTCGGTCGGCCAGCGGTTGAGGATCTCGGAACTCGGCAGACCTGCCGCGACCGGAAACCTCCCCTTGGTCTTGCGATCCATATACATCTGCATGGCCAGCCCGACCTGCTTGAGGTTGGACTTGCACTGGGTTCGTCGGGCGGCCTCTCGGACCGACTGCACGGCCGGCAGGAGCATGCCGAGCATCAGCCCGATGATTGAAATCACCACGAGCAACTCCACGAGCGTGAAGGCGGCGAGGCGGCGGCTTGTTCCGGCAACCATGCCGACACGATCGCCCGTTGGCACACGCGACTCGGACGGTGATCTGAAAGGTGTCATGAATCCCTAAACCGTGATGGCTTACCAAACTGGCGTGACTGGAGCCCGCGACCCCACTCACTTTCTTCACCCCGGTGGCGAAGTCTGCCGGCCACCCGCTGGCCGGTCTGCGGAATCTTGAACGGTCGAGGAACGAAATCGGAGCGGTGATTCGATTGTAGAGGCCATCGGAGCCCCGCGACGATACCCCCTCATGGGACGCAAGTCCCGTGAGAACAGGCATTTGGGGTTTCCGGCCGGGAAAAGGCTTCCGGTCGCCCGAAGATTGACCGTTCGGTGGACCTTTCCGGTGGGGCGGCACACAGCCGGGTACGAGCGGATGACCGACATTGCAGCGACACCCGAAGCTGGAGACCGCGGGGAGGCCGAGCCTTCCTGTCGTGGGCTCATCGTCTTCCGCCACGCTCCGGCACCGACTCCGGCGCCACCCCCGGTCGCGACTGCCCCGTCGCCGGACGACATCGCCCGACTCCGTCGCGAACTCGACGCGGCCCGCAGCCGGCATGCCGCCGAACTGGCCGACCTCCGCGGCCAACTGCTCGACGCCCGAAAGCAGGCAAGCCTGGGCGAGTTGGTGGGCACCACCACCCACGAGTTCAACAATGCGCTGACCACGATCCTCAACTACGCCCGGATGGGGCTGCGGCACCGCGACCAGCCCACCCGCGACAAGGCTCTGGAGCGGATCCTGTCGGCCGGCACGCGGGCCGCGAAGATCACCGCCAGCGTGCTCTCGATGTCCCGCAACCGCACGACTCGATTCGAACCGGTCGATCTCGTGATGCTCACGGAGGACGTGCTCGTGCTCCTCGAGCGGGAGATGATGAAGTATCGCGTGCAGGTCGAGCGGGAGTTCGCGCCGGTGCCGCGGGTGTCGGCCAACCCGAGCCAGTTACAGCAGGTGCTGCTGAATCTCCTCGTCAATGCCCGGCAGGCGATGGCCAGCGGCGGCCGGCTGATCCTGCGGCTCTCGCACGACGAGGCCACCGGCTTTGTCGATCTGATGGTGCGAGATACCGGCTGCGGCATGACGCCCGACGTAATGCGACGAATCTTCGAGCCCCATTTCACCACGAAGTCGGGGCCCGACGAGACCGGCAAGGGTGGCAGCGGCATGGGGCTCGCCTCGTGTCGGGAGATCGTGGAGGCCCATCGCGGACGGATTCGCGTGGAGAGCGCGCCGGGCCGGGGCACGGCGATCACGATCCGGATTCCCGTGCTCGATGCCTCCGCCGAACGCCGCTCCGCCTGATCCGCCTGATCAGACAGGCCCGTCCAGCGGCCGCCCACTGCCCGCCCGCCGCGTGAGCCGCTATGCTCGCCGCGGAGGGTTCGATGGCACCGGCTCACGACGCAATCGCGGAAATCGGAGGCTCGTCGCCGCGAGCCTGGCTGTTTTCTGGCCCGATCAGGCCGTGGGTGCTCGCGATCTGGTTCACGATCGCCGGTCCCGCCCCCCACCTGGTCCCGGCCTCGGCGGCCGAGCCTGCGGCGCACGATCGGCCCAGTTCCGTCGATAGCACAGGGAACGATGGCGACCGTGGTCAGTCGCCGCGCAGCCGCCTGCCGGCCCCAGACCTCCGCGCATCACCCGCTGAACTCTTTGCCTATATCGAGGCCATCGCCGATCCGGCAGCCGCGCCAACGTCGCGGGGGCGTCAGCGATTTCACCGCCGCAAGGTCGCCGGATTCACGGTGTTGGCCGCCGATGCGATTCTCGCAAAGGTTCCGGCCAACGATCCGGCCCAGGCCAGGGCCATCGCGATCAAGCTCGATGCCCTCGAGACGCTCAAAGAGCTCGGCGAGCCCCGCGTGGCGGAGGCGTTGGCGGCGTTCGCGGAGACGCTCGTCAATCATGGCGATCCTGCGGTGGCCGCCCGGGCCCGCCGACTGGCCCTCGATGCGGAAATCGACGCTGTTCTTGCCGGCAACGATCCGGCGGCTGCGGTCTCGATCGTCCGCCGCCTGGCCGCCCTGTTGAGAGAATCCCCCGACGACGCCTCGCTTCTGCAAACGGCCACCGGCCTGGCCAGTCGATTGGAGCGGATGCCGGGCGGCGATGCGGCGGCCCGACTCGCCCTTGAGACGTTCGTGCCCTTTCTCGAAAAGAGCACCGACCCTCGGCTCCAGCAGGCCGCGGTCGCGGCCGCCGGCACGCTCCGGCGGCTCTCGCTGCCGGGCCGTCCCATCGAGATCGAGGGCACACTCCTCGACGGCAGCCGCTTCGACCCGGCCGCGCTGGCGGGCAAGGTCGTGCTCGTCGACTTCTGGGCCACGTGGTGCGGCCCATGCATCGCCGAGATTCCCAACGTGCTCGCGC
>JBPCTA010000016.1:0-6590 GCA_051006595.1 Pirellulales bacterium | reverse complement strand
GCCGGCTCCGGGGCACGGGCAGCCCCGAGCTGAGTTCAGGCCCGTTCCTGCCGATGCTGCGATCACCGATCGCGAAACCTCCTGGCGTTGGGCTTGTACGAACGGACGCGGTCTCGCTCGTTGGGCCCGGCGGGCGTGACGCGTTGCAGGAGGCAACGGCGTTCTCACCAGCCCGCCGGGGCCAGGATGGCCCGGCGGGCGTGAATTCAGTCAGCACCCGCGCCGACGAGCGCCGACGACGACTCGGTCGAGTCTTCGGGATGCCACAGCGGCATGCCCCGCTGGATCCGTTCGGCGAGAATATCGATCTTCTGCTTGGAACCGGCCGGTGCGGTGGTGGGTGAAAACTCGTTCGTGCACTGGGGCTCGAAGTTTTCATCGTGACCGTAGAGCTCAATGATTTCGAAGACGTTGCGGATTCGGGCCATCGGGACGAAACCACTCCTTGTTCTTACGCGACATGCCTTCACCCTTCAGGTTGACGGAACGGCCCGTCAGCCCCGGGTTCTCTTGTTCCGTCGATCTCTCGCATGGTCTCCCGCTACGGTTACGCATGCCTGAGCGACACGCATGCCTGGGGGACTCAGCCGAGCAGTCGGGCCCTCGCGGGGCGACGTCGGCCATCCATCAGGCGACCAGCGGACATGACGACCGAGGGGCCGTGATGGGAGCGACGAGCGACGGGAACGACGACATTATGGACCCGGGATCGCGGCAGTCAAACATTTGGCGGGATGCTGCAAAGCATCAGCAAAACAGCGGCGATTGACGATGGTTCAGCGAGCTGACAGCTCTGCCGTGATGTCACTGCCCGGGCGGACCGGGGGGCAGCACGATCTCGACATCCGCGGGGGGGGCGGCAGGCTTGGCGGATGAGGCAGGCTGTGCGGCCGGATCGAACTTCGGCGTGTCGGTGCCGGTGCGGGCCTCGAGATCGGCAGTCAGGAGAATCCGCTCGCCGCCCGCGGGCCGCAGTTCGAGCATCGTGACCCCCCACTCGTTGCGAGTCTTCTTCCCTTCGACGATGACAACGCCCGTGCCCTTCGATCCGCTGGCATCGAACTGCAATGAGGCGATGCCATCGGTCTCGTTGGCCGTGCCGCGGACCGACGTCGAGCAGGTGACGGGTGTGCCGAGAGCGTCGCCCACCCGCCCGTTGCCGCGAACCTCCGCGACGGCCTCGACCACCAGCGGATGCTGGGAGAGCGGGCGACATCCGGCGGCAGCGACGAGGAGCGATGCGCATGCCGCAAGCAGGAAGGGGCGGAGCATGAGTGGTTCTCCGGGGGCGATCAGCTTTGGGCGTCGTGCTCGCGGCACCACGCGATCTTGTCGGCGGTCGTAGTGGGGAGTTGGCCCGCGGCTTTCTTGGGCACAGCCGCCTTGGGAGCCGGCACGGCTTCCGCCTCAGCGGCGGCCTCCGGAGCGGCTTCTGCTGCCGGGGTTTCTACCGGTGCTGCTGGGGCCGCGGCTGCCTTGGCTCCCCGGGCGCGAGCGAGAATGTCGGCAGTCGAGAGTTTGCCGCCGGCCGGCGGCTTTTCGGCAGCAGCTGGTGTGGCTGCCGCGCTTCCGGCCTTCGCCCGCGCCGCAGCCAGGATATCGGCGGTCGAGGGCTTCTTGGCTCCGCCCGCCGTGGGGGCGGGAGCCTTCGCGGCCACCGGCTTGGCGGGAGCCTTCGCGGCAGACTTGTCTTTCACCTCCGCCGGCTTGGGCAGGGGCTTGGGAACGATCTTGAGGCACGACGGATCGACGTCATACCAGCCGGTGTTGTTGAACTGGTCGAACTCGACGAGGCACCGGCCGTTCATATTGACCGTCTTCACCTGGCCGGTGGATCTGGCGAACCGCGCCAGTTCCGGCGCGGAAGAATCGATCACCACGTACTTGTCGGTCCAATCGGCTTTGAGTCGCTCGATGACGTCGAACATGGGCGAAGAGGGCACGTGGCCGGGGTTCGGGGAAAAATCGTCAGCATGAATGTGATCGATCGGCGAGGGGATCGCAAGATGCGGTGGCGACCGGCCTATCCCGGGGCTTCCGTGGCGTCTGCTGGCCCCGTCACCCGGATGCCCTCGGGCCCGATCGTATACGCCCACTGAATGGTGCCCGGCAGCCGCGACGAGTCAACGGCCGCCGCCATATGCACAGGGCCGTCGTTGCAGGCATAGGTCGAGCCGAGTCGTACCGGAACTTCCTGGAGTCGGCAGGCGATCTCAAACAGGAGTGTGTCGGGCTTTGCCGTCGCCGGCACCACGCTTGCCGAGAAGTGCGATCGTCCCGCGAGGCCCACGGCCAGGATCGCCGGCCGGCCTCTGGCCATGAGCTGTGAGAGTTCGACGAACACTGGCGACGCCGGCCACCTGGGATCGCCGCCATCCGTCGTGCCCTCGACCGACCGGGCCACCAGTTCACCATCGACCGTCACCCCATGCTCCCACCGGTCGCCGATCCACTGGAACGCGAGCTCTGTTCTCCCCGCGGTGAGAATCACGGCCGCCCGGCCGCGGGGCGTCGCTGCCGGGAGATCTGGGTGGAGATTCATCATCAAGCGGCATCCGGGAACGGGTAGCATACGAGCGGAAGGTCCGTTCGGAGTATCTCATGGAACCGCGACGTTCGCTGGGCTGGCCGATCCTGCTCGGCGTCGTGCTGATCGCCGCGATCATCGCCCTGGCCGTTGGCTGGGTGCTGGTGAGCATCGCCGCGGCGCTCGGATCGCGGAATGCCGCCTTTTATTGGGCGGTGCTCGGGGTGGGCGTGGCGCTCTTGGTCGTCGTGCTCGCCGGCGTGATCGTCTACCTGGCGCTCACGGTGAAGGCGATCGCGCTGTCGCAGCGGCAGAGCAACTTCATCGACAGCGTCACCCACGAACTCAAGAGCCCGCTGGCATCGCTCAAGTTGTCGCTCCAGACCCTCGCTCGGCGGGCCGTGCCGGCCGAGCAGCAGGCCGACTTCCATCGGATCATGCTGCAAGACGTCGAGCGGCTCGACACGCTCATCGATCACCTGCTCGATGCCGCCAAGACACTCCAGCGGCGTCCGCCGCCAGGGGGCGATGCCACCGTGCTCGGGCCTGTCCTCGAGCAGGTTCGGGCCGCCGTCACGCACCGACACGGGGTGCCGGACGATTGCATCAGCGTGGCATTCACGGAGCCCGTCGGCGAGGAGACCACGGTCGCGGGGCGGTCGGCCGACGTGGAGATCGTGCTTCGCAACCTGCTGGACAACGCGGTGAAGTATTCGCTCCCCGAGCCCCGGGTGGAGGTGACGGTCGAGCCCTGTCCGCGGGGCCGCCTGCGGATTCGGGTCGCCGACAACGGCCCGGGCATTCCGCTGCCGCAGCAACAGCAGGTGTTTCGTCGATTCGTGAGGCTCGGCAGCGAACTGGAGCGGTCGGCGCAGGGCACCGGGCTGGGGCTGTTTCTCGTGAAGTCGCTCGTGCGGCAGATGCGGGGCAAGGTCGTCGTGAAGGAGCGACAGCCGCCCCCTGGCACCGTTTTCGAGGTCGAACTGCCCGCAGCCATCTGAAGGTGTGTCCCCGGGCGTCGTCGCTGGCGAAGACCAGACCCTTTTCAGCCGCCACCCTGCTGGTCTAATCGCGGCATGATCTCATCCCAACAGGCTCCGCTGATTCCCGCGGTCGATGTCGTACCCATCCGCCGCGTGCTCGTCAGCGTCTTCGACAAGACCGGTATCGATCGGCTGGCCGTCGCCCTCAAGGGTGCTGGGGTTCGCGTGGCGAGCACGGGCGGCACAGCCACGGCGCTGGCCGCCCACGGCGTTGTCGTCGAGGACGTCTCCGCGATCACCGGTTTCCCAGAGGTGCTCGACGGCCGCGTCAAGACGCTCCATCCGAACATCTTCGCAGGCATCCTGGCGCGGGGCGACCGGCCCGACGATCTCGCCGTGCTTGCCGCGCACGGCATCGAGCGATTCGACGCCGTGATCGTCAACCTCTACGACTTTCAAAGCGTGATCGCCGCGCCCGACTGCACCCCCGCACAGGCGATCGAACTGATTGACATCGGTGGCCCGAGCCTCGTGCGGGCGGCCGCCAAGAATCATGCGTTTACGACGGTCGTCACGAGCCCGGGGCAGTACGACGCGGTGATCGCCGCCATCAGCCGCGGCGGCACGACGCTCGCGGAGAGGCGGCAGTTCGCGGCAGCGGCCTTCGAGCATACCGCCGCCTACGACGCGGTGATCGCCCGCTGGATGGCCCGGCATGCGGGGCTGGTGGCCGCTCCGGCCGGCAGCATCGCTTCTGCCACGAGCGACATCGGTGACAGGGGTGACGAGCCGCCCCTGCCGACGCGGGTCACCTTCGAGCTCGAGCGGCGGCTGCCGCTGCGATATGGCGAGAATCCGCACCAGTCGGCGGCGATGTATGCCCCGGCCGGCACCCGTATGGGCCTGGCGGGTCTCACGCAGCTCTGCGGCAAGGAACTCTCCTACAACAATCTGCTCGATCTCGATGCCGCCACGCGGCTCGCCGGGCTCCTGCAGGATCCCTCGGCCGTCGTCGTCAAGCACACCAATCCCTGTGGAGCCGCCACCGACACGACCGTTGCCGCCGCCCTCGCCGCGGCGCTGGCGGCCGATCCTACGAGCGCTTTTGGGTCGATCGTCGCCGTCAACCGGCTCTTCGATCGCGACTGTGCCGAGGTGCTCTGCGCGCCAGGGCTGTTCGTGGAAGTGGTCGCCGCCCCGGCCTTCGCGAAGGAGGCGGTGGAGATGCTCACCACGCGTCCGACCTGGAAGGGGAGCGTGCGACTGGTCGAGGTGCCGGCCGGCGATCCGTGGGAAGCGACATCGGGCCTGGAGCTGCGGAGCGTGGCCGGGGCGATCCTGGCCCAGCGGCCCGACGACGTCTGCGACGATCCTGCGACCTGGCGGGTGGCGACGAAGACATCACCTCCCGCGGCGCTCACGCAGGACCTCGATTTCGCCTTCACGCTCGTGCGGCGGCTGACGAGCAACGCCATCGCCGTCTGTCAGGGCACGAGCCTTGCGGGCGCCGGCATCGGGCAGACGAGCCGGGTCGATGCGGTGCGGATCGCCCTGGAGAAGGCGGGCTCCAAGGCTCGCGGGGGCGTGCTCGCCTCCGACGCCTTCTTTCCGTTTCCCGACTCGATCGAGCTGATCGCGAGGGCGGGCATCGCCGCGATCGTCCAGCCCGGCGGCTCGAAGCGAGACGCCGAAGTGATCGCCGCCGCCGACGCGGCGGGCATTCCGATGGTGTTGACGTCGCGGCGGCATTTCCGTCACTGAGCTGCTAGGAAGACCGGGGAGGCACCATGACAGGTTGCAGCCGACGCGGGCTCAGCCTCGTGGAGATGCTGGTGGTCGTAGCGATCATCGCGGTGCTCGTCGGGCTGCTGCTCCCGGCCGTGCAGGCGGCGCGTGAGTCGGCCCGCCGGCTGAAGTGCGCCGCGAACCTCAAGCAGGTTGGGCTGGCGGTGCTGTCGCACCACGACGCGCGGCGCAGGCTGCCGACCACGGTCCTTTCGGGAACCGTGTCGCCGCGGGGCGAATTCGATCCGCGGTCCGGCACCTCGCATTCCTGGCTGGTGCAGATCCTGCCCTACCTGGAGGAGCAGTCGCGGTTCGACCGGTTCGACCTGCGGCGCGACCTGTTCGATCCCGGAGCCGCGGCGGGAGCGCCGGGGCCCGAGGCGGATCGGCCCGAGGTGATGTCCTGCCCTGGCGATCCCGGCGGGCCTCCGTTTCGGCACGAGACGCTCACGCGGGGCCGCCCCTGCGGTCGGGGCAGTTATGCCGCCTGGGCGAGTCCGTATCACGTGGAGTATCAGCAGCGCTATCCGGCCGCGCTCGGCTGGCGACCGCGGCCGCGACTCGGCGACCTCCGCGACGGAACGCACGCCACGCTCGTGGCGGCAGAGGTGATCAGTGGCGCAGATGAGTGGGATTCTCGTGGCGCCTGGGCCGTCGGCTGGAACGCTGCCAGTGTGCTGGCCTTCGACATGCACCCCTATCCCGACGCGCCCCCCTTTCGACACTTTCCGATGAGCCTCGGCCACACGCAGCGTCCCAACAACCGCGACCCGGCGATCAACGTCGACGTGTTGTATGACTGCTCGGACCCCGCCGCAGCCACCGCCCGCGGGATGCCCTGCGCCGAATGGCGGGAAGACGACATCTGGCGATATCTCTCGAGCGCGCCGCGAAGCCGTCATCCGGGCGGAGTCCAGTCGCTCTGGGCCGATGGCCGCGTGGATTTCCTGACCGAGACCGTCGATGAAATCATGCTGGCCTATCTGATCGCGATCGACGACGGACGGCCCGTGGCCCCGCCGTAGCACGACCGTCTGTTCGGCACGGGCTCCAGTACAAGCCGACCGGCCGTAAGGCCGCGGGCAGCCCTGCTGTCGGTTCCGAGGCCACCGACCGGCCTTCAGGCAGCCCTGTCGCACGGCTCAGGACTGCCCGTGCCCCGTCGCCGGACGTTCGTGGCGCCCATCCTGGGCTTCACTCACTCGGATGCCGCTGGCGCTTCGGCATCCTGCCTGCGCTTGGCGTCATACGCCTGCTCCAGGGCACGGGCAGCCCCTCGCTGAGTTCGGTCTCGT
>JBPCTA010000015.1:0-4268 GCA_051006595.1 Pirellulales bacterium | reverse complement strand
CGAGGGCGTCGAACTTCGTCCGCACGAGCTGCAGCAGGGACGCGTAGTTGGCGCCGTCGCTCGGACTGGAGGAGTTGCCGTCGAGCCCGCCGCCGCCCGGGTATTCCCAGTCGAAGTCGATGCCGTCGAACATCCGGTAGGTATCGAGGAAGGTTGCCAGTGACGTGGCGAAGGTCTCCCGTCCTGCCGCCGTCGAGCAGACGCTGCTGAAGTTGCCCGACAGCGTCCAGCCGCCGACGGCGATGCTCACTCGTAGGTGCGGATATTGCTGCTTGAGCTGGGCGATCTGATTGAAGTTGCCCCACACCGTCTGCGTCGATCGCGGGTCGCTGGGCGGGTAATACCAGAGGTCGGCCTCGCCCGTCACCGAATCGCTCGCCGAAAACCGCTTCTCCGTGGCGGCAAACGAGTCATAGATCGCCACCTGCCCGTCGCTCTTGAGGTTCAGAAACGCGTAGATCAGATGGTTGATCTTGTCGCCGGGCACGTCGGCGATCTGAAAGTTGCGGCCATAGATGCCCCACTCCGGGAAGTAGGCCGCGAGCACTTTGTCGGTGGTGGCGATCGAGGCCGTCGCGGTGTTGGGGTCGTAGTACGGACCCTGGTTATACAGTCCGGTGGAAATGAAGTCGGCCACATCGAGGACATCGACAAGACCGTCACCCCCGAAATCGCCCTCTCTCCAGATGCCGCTCCGACCGGTCTGAAACTTGCCGCTGGAGAGAAAGTTGGCGACGTCGAGAATATCGACGACCCAGTCGATATTCGTGTCTCCGGCCCGCACGTTGCGATCTGGCTTTGGTGCTCTTGTTGGCAAAGGCGTCGGCGACGGGGTCGGCGTGGGGGTGGGTGTCGGGGATGGTGATGGCGCTGGGGTGGGCGCTGGGGTGGGCGATGGCGATGTGCCCATCGGATCGACGGCGTTCTGCGTGCCGTAGTCGCCAAACACGGCACTGAAGCTGCCTGCCGGGTCGCTCAGCCCCGAGGCCGCGTCGGTGGCCTGGCCCAGCGTGCCGGGGTTGTCGCGGGCAATCGACCACATCGAGAGCATTCCGACGCCCTGCTGCCGTGCGAAATCCTCGAGGGCCTGGGCATCGGCCACCGTAAACACTTCCGACAGCACGTCATTCACGCCGAGCATCGGGGTCACACCCACCTGGTTCCAGCCGAAGCCCTGGCCGAACTCGGCAAACAGCGTCGTTAGCTGGGCATGCGTGCTGGTGCCCGCCTGCACGGCATAGGCCCCCATCGTCTTCGCATTCGGTCCGGTGGTGGGCGCCGCATATTCGCCGTAGTCCATGGCCATGACATTCACCCCGTCGAGCACGACTCCCGCCCTGAGCGCCGCCCGAACCACGGCGAGTCCGTCGGCCGTCAGCCCTTCGGGCAGCACCGGCAGCGTGAACCAGACCTCCAGCCCGGGGCGTGTCTGCTGCAAAAGTTTCAGGGCGTCGCTGCCCAGGGCGATGGCCGCTGGATCGGCGACCGCGGCGCCCTCGATGTCAAAATCAATCCGATTGAGGGAGTAGGCATCGACGAGGTCGGCATACGTGGCGGCGAGGTCGGCTGCGGTGCGGCCATGAGCGGCATACCACTGGGCGAGGCTCGTGCCAGCCGCGCCACCCAGCGAGATCATCACGTCGCCCCCGGCGGCCTGGAAGGAGCGGATCGACTGATTAATCGCCACCGCCTGTTCGTTGGTCGAAGACGGCGCGAGGACGGAGAGCCCCGCCCAGGCCGGCGCTCCGTCGGGCGCAGCCTGAATGAACCCGAGCGTGAGCAGCGACACGCCCCGTGCCTGGGCGATCGCCGTCAGATTCGGCACGGGCCAGGCTCCCATATCGACGTAGGCCGCGAAATAGGCTTCGCCCCACTTCGCGTCGCCCTCATTGCCTGAGTTGATGCCACCCGGCAGCGTTGGGGTCGGCGCGGGACCAGGGTCGGGCGCCGGTGATGGCGCCGGTGACGGCGCGGGAGTTGGAGTCGGAGAAGGCGTGGGTGTGGGGTTTGCAGCGGCGGTCAGGACCCCCGCGATGAAGGCTGACGCGGCTGGATCTTTGCATGTAAAGTTCGCCGTGCTGAGGCTCGTCAGCGGCACGCCGAGCAGCCGGTACGACTGCTGCATCGACGGAATCGAAAGCAGGGCGCTGCCCGCATATTCAACGAGCCTCAGGTCCGCGCCGGTGAACCAGTCGAGGGCCAGCACGTCTGTTGCGGGATGAAAGTTGGCGAGTACGAGGTTCTCGTTCCACGCCCAGGTGATCGTGTAGGTCACGGGAGCCACGACAGTGGAAACTGCAGCCGGCGGTTCGGCTCCCACCGCGAGCGATCCTCCGCTGAGATCCCCCATCGTCGAAGATAAGACAGCCCGCAGTTCGAGACGCTCCGGCATCATCGCCGTGCGGCCACGCTCAAGAACTCTGCTCAACCGGCGGGCGGCTCTGCGTCGGAGCTGCCGAGAGGGAAGCCGGTCACGAGCCGGCAGGAAGACGTTGAAGGCATACATGCCGCACCTCGCAGTTCCTTGCAGCGACGGTGGCGGGCGGCGAATCCGATCCGGGCATTCAGCCGCGGGCCATCTCATTTCAATACCCCAGCGGTACGCACGCGGGCAAACAATGGGTCGATCGAGCAGGAAAGGCGGGCCAGAACCCAGTGCCTTTTCCGGGAAATCCGGGTTCAAAGACACTCCGCTTGTGAGTAGCGACGAACTCCGCTCAGCGACTCTCCCTCCCGGGGAGCGGGTGCGTTGCAGCCTCGTGCCGTCCCGGCCATGATGCGGCTCGGTGCGCACGTTCTCATCTCGACTGAGGGACAGCCATGGTTGCCGCATGTTCTCGCTGTGTCGTGCTCGCGGTGGCGTGTGCCATGGCGACAGGATTCCTTGCCGTTCGGGCCGAAGAGCCGTTCACGCCCGTGGCGTCCGGGGTTCGCTACCGCAAGATCGGCAGCTACGACAAAGCCCGACTGGCCGCAGTTCTTGACACGGGCCTCGACGCCTTCATGGGCGGCTCGACGATGAAAGCCGTCGAGTTCAAGGCCTCCTATGCCGCGCCCCGCAACGGCGTCACGCTCTACGAGGTGCAGTTCGATTCCGTGATCCCCGAGTGGGACAACCAGCCCACGCTGGGCAGCGGGCTGCTCGCCGTGCCAGACGACGGGGCGACGTCGCATCCGCTCGTCAGTTATCAGCACGGCACGGTCTTCGGCCGCGAAGAGGTGCCGTCGCGCCCTGACAACTCCTACGAGACCCAGCTTGCGCTCGCGGCGTTTGCCAGTCAGGGCTATGTGGTAATCGGCGCCGACTACTTTGGTCTGGGGCCATCGCAGGTGCCGAACTGTTTCATCGTGCCACAGGGCACGGTGCAGGCCATGCTTGATCACTACCGCGCATCGCAGGCAGTGCTGGCGGCGCTCGGTCAGAGCACACCGCAGTTCTTCGTGTGGGGCTGGTCGCAGGGTGGGTGGAGCACGATGCAGTTTCTTCGGCGGCTCGAGACGCTCGGCATCCCGGTCACGGCCGCCGCGACGGTGAGCGCGCCAGTCGACTTGGCGGCAGCCTTCCGCCGGCCGATTGCCAATCCACGGCCACAGGATGCGGCATGGATCAAGGGCTGCATCAGCAACATGATCTGGTCTCAAGAGGAATACGCACGCCTGCCGGGGCTGGCTGCCTCGGCGATCAAGCCTGAGCACCTTGCGGCCTCGCGGAAGTTCTTCGACGGCAAACTCTCCTGGGCCGACTACGACGCCTCTGCGGCCGGCGGCGTGGCGGCGCTCTTGCGGCCGGAGTTCATCGCCGGAGCCGAGACTGGCCGGGGCCGCTTTTGGGAGCTCATCGAAACAGCCGGCGCGTATCGCTGGAGGATCAAGACGCCGCTGCGGGCCTACGGTGGCGATGCCGACGAGGCGATCCCGCCCGAGGTGTCGCGAATGGTGGCCGATTTCAGCCGCCTGCTCGGCAGCAAGCAGGTGGAGTTTTTGTCGGCTGGTGAGCGGGCCGACCACCGGGCGTCGTATGTCTCTGCGACTCTCCAGGTGAAGCCGTGGTTTGACAGTTTCGTGAAGCCAACGACGAAATAGCGCCACCGCGGGCGAACGGTGCTGGATTCGGGCCGATCCTCGGTTCACCCCACGCCTTACGGCATTGGGCTTGGACAGACCGACGCGCAAGGCTCAAGGAGAAGCCGTATCAGTTGGCTCGGCTGGCTCAGCCGACGAGGTCGAGCAGCAGGTTGCGAACCTCGTGCATCTCGAGCTGGTCGCGG
>JBPCTA010000014.1:0-9964 GCA_051006595.1 Pirellulales bacterium | reverse complement strand
CCGCCAATCGCCAGGGGGTGCTCAACCGTTACCTTGGTACGTTGCCCCGGACGGGAATCGACCGTGAGCATCCCGCCGTTCGACTCGATCAATCTGAGGGCCTTCGGCAGCCCCAGGCCGATGCCCCGCCCCGCGTCACGTCCGCTGTAAAAAGGGTCGAATGAGCGGCGGATCACATCGGCGTCCATGCCGCGGCCATCATCGGCCACGACCAGACGGCCGCGACGTCGCTCCAGATCCCCAGCGGCTTCGAGGAGCACGCGGCCTCCATCATCGACTGCCTCAAACGCGTTGACGGCGAGAAGGCGAATCGCCTCCCCCACCTGCGTTCCATCGACCCTCACGGCCAGCGGAGCAGGCGGCGGGCTGTACTCGAACCGCACACCCCTCGCCTCGGCCACCGGCCGCAGGGCATCAAACGCGGGCCGGACCACGGCGTCCACCGCCACGTCGGCCGGCTGGGGCTTGGGCGGCCGCGCGAAGACCATCAAGCCGCCAATCATGTCGCGAGCCCGAAACGCCTGATCGACGATTGTTGAGAGCCGCCGACGACGCTCGGGATCGCGTTCGTCGGGAAGAAGCGATTGGGCTCGGGCCGCAATGTTGGCGAGCGGATTGTTGATCTCATGGCCGGCGCCGTAGGCGAGCTCACGCACGGATTCGAGTCGAGCTTCAGCGACTGCCCGCCCCACACGCCCGACAATCCCTGCCTCACAGCCGATCTCACCGAGCATGTCGAGCAGCAACTCCGCCTCCTCGGTACGCGGCTGGTTCGCCACCAAAACCGCGGTCAACTGGGCCCCAAGCGACCGCGGAGCCGACGCCGCACCGTCAGGCTGCCCCGCCCGAGACGCTTTCCGGACATCTGCGAGCCAGGCCGCGACGGCAGGCTCATGCTCGGCCCGAGACCAGACCAGAGGATCGGCTGCTGGCTCACCCTGCCGCACGCGCGACTCGGCCACCAACGCCCGCGCGAGAATCACACAGCCATGACTCGTGAGCGGCTCGACACCTCCGTTTGCGAGGGCGATCGCCAGGCCCGAATGCCCGCCGTCACGACATTCCATCGCAGGACTCCGGGCCAAGACTCGCCAAGACCCACCAAGACTCAGGGACGAGCACCAGGAGATGAGTTCCCGCCGACAGACAGAAGCCACCCGCGCCCCTGACCCGTGAGGGGCAGGGGACGCGGGCGGCGGTTCGTACCGTGCGAGAGGCCGATCAGGATCCAGCCACGCCCGACTCGATGTCGAGCAGGCTGCAAATCCGGTCAACGAGCACCTCGGCCTCGAAGGGCTTCTGCAGAAACTCATTGGCACCCGACGCCTTGAGTTCCTCGATCTTGTCCGGCTCGCACATGCCCGAGATACAGATGATCCGCACCTCGTCCATGGTCGAATCGCTGCGAACCCGCTGGCAGACTTCCTTGCCATTGATGTCCGGAAGCATGACGTCGAGCACGATCAGGTCGGGACGATAATCCTTGACCATCATGCCGGCATCAAAGCCGTTATTGACGCTGCGAGTCTCGAATCGACCATCCCGCTCGAGCACGTCCGTGATCAGCTCGACGAGATCCTGATCGTCGTCGACCACGAGAATCTTCCGCCGGCCGCTTTCGAGCGCGTCTGTCGGAATACCATTGTCTCGCATGAACAGAAACAACTGATCCCGCGGAATCCGGCGAAACCGGCTGCCCGGCACGCGGAACCCCTTCAACTGTCCTGAGTCGAAGCAGCGAATGATCGTCTGCTGACTCACCTTGCAAATCTTGGCGGCTTCGCCAGTCGTATAGACGGTCTTCTGCATGTGCTTGATCACCCTCTCCCTAGCCGCGAGGCGGCTAGTCAAAAACGGTGCCCGGGGCTTCCTCACCGGCGAATCAGCCCCGAACGCCTAGGCCTCCTTGCCCTGATCAATCCTCTCGCCCGCCCAGACGGCCCGAAACGTCGCCATTCCAAGGAGACAGTGCGGGGCCACCGTGGCCGACGTACATCTCGAACGAGAGCCCGCAAAGAGCCGTGACAGGCGGGAGAAGGCGGGGGAGCGGAAATCCATTCCCGAGCCGTGCCTCCGTGCATGCCATCCTTGCCAGACAACCCAACTCTACAGGCATCTTGCGCAGCGAGTCAATATCGACCCAGTCGCCGCAAACGTCTGTGCCACAAGGACTTTGCGTGAACGACGGCCATGCGTTCAAAAAACCGAAGCCGCCATCGTCACGCAGGCAAGCCATTCCCCTCGCGAGCCCTTCATCGCCGCCACCAACCGATTCTTGGCGAACCGCCCACGAAGCCCTGTCGCGCCTCGTTCAGGCGTCTGCTGGGACGATCTCGAGGAGTTCGATCATGGGCCGGCCAGCGACCACAATCTCGGCCACGCGGCCGTAGGTGTGTTGGCCTGCATCGGGAAACACCCGCCGGAGATGTGGCCCGGGAGACACACGCACCAGAGCCACGTTCTGCACCTCACAGAGCAGTCCGGCCTGCACGAGGATTCTGCCCAGCGGAGCGCGGCGACTGCGAATGGACTCGGCGACGACGGGCTCGACCGCTCGCAGATCGATCCGCACGATGCCGTACTGCACAGCCCGGCCGGCGGGCGTGGCCAGGAGAATCTCGCGGGCATATCGGCCTGCCGTGCCCACTGACGATTCGTCACGTTCGGCCACCACCCGCAGTTCGAGCAGGCAGCCATGCTGCTGCTCCATCGTGACGGTCATGTGACCACGGTGGTCGAGCAACTGCCGCGGCAGCGGTGGCACGTCGCCTGAATCGATCCTCGAGAACTGGCCAAACTCTCCGGCTGTGGGACAAAACAACGACACGAGCGAGCCCGCGCGGCTGACTGGATCGACCTCCACATCCATTCGGCCCTCCCTGCCGCGGTCAGCGGCCGCCGGCCCAGACGTCGGGCACCGCGAGGTCGAGCAGAAACTCGAGGACCTCCCGCAGCCGTCGCAGGCGGCACGACGCCACCGCCTCGGCCGCGAGTTGTCGCTGCCGTGTGGCGATGCGAGTCGCCTTTCCGATCACATCGACCCGCTCGTAGAGCGTCCGCGCCTCGCCCACGGCCGCGGCGACGGCGGCTTCGTCGATACCGGGCCGACCGGCTTCCCGAGCAATCGCATAGAGCCTTTCGGTGTCGGCCGGCCCGAGCCCTTCGACGGCCAACGCCCAGAGCACCGTGGGCCGGCCACCGATGAGATCGCCGGCCGCGCGGCGGTCGTTTTCAAGGTCGCCCGCCCAGTCCTTGAGATCGTTGAAGACCTGGAAGCCCGCCCCGACATGAAGCGCGTAGCGATCAATGGCTCCGGCCTCGGCGGGCTGGATGCCAGCCAGACGGATGCCCAACGCGATGGCCGCCTCGAAGGCGGGCGAAGTCTTCAGGCCATAGATCGTGAGCGCCTCGTCGGGAGTCAGTCGGCGTGGGCCGTCTCCACGGAGGCCAGACCCAGCCGCATCCCGCCACCAGAGTTCGGCCCCCTGGCCGCGGGCCAGCCGCACATGGGCATCGGCCAGAATCGCCACAGAGTCGCGGATCGTCGTGGCATCGAGCCCGGGCAAGGCCGCCATGATCCGGTAGCCGGCGCCGAGCAGATAGTCGCCGGCGTTGATCGCCGAAGGCACACCGACCTCGGCATGCAGCGTCTGACGGCCGTAGCGAATCGCGTCGTCGTCTTCGATGTCATCATGAACGAGCGAAGCCTTGTGGAAGACCTCGATGGCCACCGCGGCAGCCTTGGCCGACTCCCGGCCCACGGTCGCAGCGCAGGAGTAGCCGGCAACGCGTGGCTGCCGCCCCTCGACGAGATCAGCCGCCACAGCGTCGAATGCGGCCAGCGTCACGAAGGGCCTTAGGAACTTGCCGCCGCGGGCGAGAAACTCCCCCGACATCTCGGCAGCTGCCTCGAGCGGCGGACACTCCGAGAGAAGGCCCGCGGTCGAGGGAGTGCCGAGCATGCCCGGCATCGCGAGCCGACTAGAAAGTCCGTGGAGTTGCTCCACCGTGAACATTCCGGCAGCCTCGCGGAGCAGGGGCAGATAGTCCCCCACCGGCCCCGCGTCGCCCCCCGCCACGCCGAGCAATCCCAAGACCCACTCCACGTCGATCGCTGCGTCGGCCAAGGCTTCGGCGCACGAGGAACCGCTTCGCGGCAGAGGCTGGTAGGGGACTGCGGCAATCGGCAGGGCAAACGCGGGCAGCATCGCAAAGGCTTTTTCGAGATCCGAAAGCTTGGCCACACCGAGCACGCCGTCGTACTGGCCGGTGAGCAGCGAACCGATCGCCGACACCGCCTGAGAGGTCGACTCCACGACCCAGCCATGGTCGCGGGCTGCCGACCAGATCGTCGCGATGCCGCACTGTGGACCGCAGACATGCGGAACCCCGGACTCGTCTCTACGCGGAGCGGCCGGGCAATCGGGAAGGAGCAACAGTCGCCGCCCAGTCGAGACGGTCGCGAGCCGCTCGCGCCAGCGTTCCGACACGATGGTGACCATCGTCCAGCCGACGCAATCGCCCGACACTCCGGCCCGTCGAACGAGGGTTTCGGCCTGCTCTCGGAGTCCGGCCGCGGAACGGGCGGCGGGCGGCAGACCTTCGGCCTTCCACGAAGCCACGAGATCGGCGGCCATCGCCCGGAGGCGGTCCCGAACCTGCTTCGTGGGTGGACAGGCCAGTTCCGCCAGCGTTACCGCCGCAGACGCCACCGCCGCTTCGGAACTGGCACCAACGGCCGTGGAGTCGTGCACGAAAACCTCGCTCAGAGGGAATGACGAACCGCCGCGCCACCGGGGCCGGCCACCACTGGAAAACCGGCGAAACGGCGGTTTTCTAACCTCGTCCGGTCGCCAAAGGCGAAAACCGCCGCCAAAAGCCTAGCAGACTCCGGAAAAACATTGCCGCCGCCAAATGCCAGGTTGAGGGCCGGCACGGGCGCGAAGTCAGCGAGGGGCTGCCCGCGGTCGGCGGCCCCGGAATCAAACGCAGGGCTGCCCGCGGCCTTACGGCCGGTCGGCTTGTACGAGCCCGAACTCAGCGAGGGGCTGCCCGTGCCCCGACGCCGGCGTATGACGCCAAGCGGAGCCAGGATGCCAAAGCGCCGGCGGCATCCGAGTGAGCGAAGCCCAGGATGGGCGCAGCGAACGTCCGGCGCCGGGGCATGGGCAGTCCCGAGCCCCCCGAACGTCCGGCGCCGGGGCATGGGCAGCCCCGAGCCGCGCCGCAGGGCTGCCTCACGGCCACTCGTTGGCCACGGAACCGACAGCAGGGCTGCCCGCGGCCTTACGGCCGGTCGGCTTGTACCGGAGTCCGGGGCCCTTACGGCCGGTCGAGCGCCTCGAAAAAGGCCGGCAGCAAGGCGTCGACGCGGAGCAAGCCCTCACGGGTGAGCACCGGCTCGGGCCGAGTTTCAGCGAGCCAGCCCTCGTCGGCCAGCTGCCGCCACACGCTTTCCCACTCCACCAGCGGATCGACGCCGTACTTCCGCGCCAGCCTCGACGCATCGAGTCGCCCCTTCTTGAGGCCGAGCACGACTTCGCGAACGAGCAGTTCACGCGGGCTGGGCCGCAGGCCGCGGTGGATCGGAAGCCGGCCCGCCTCGACCGCCTCGAGGTAGGGATCCCAGTGCGGCTCGTTTTGGTAATGAACCCCGGAGAGGTGGCCGAAGCTCGCGACGCCGAGCGCCACCAAATCGCTGCCCTCCCAGAGCATGTCGCGGTAGCGGAAGTGCACGCGGGCCGGATCGCGAATCAGGGTGTAGCCGCTCGACACGGCATACCCTCTGTCGAGAAACCGCTCGAACGCCTCGCGGACCCAGGCCCGCTTCGTCTCCCAATCGGCGACCGGCACGTCGCGGCCCTCTCCCTTCGCATCCTTCACGAAGACGGTATTGAAGGGGAGTTCCATCTGGTAGATCGTGACGCTGTCGGGCTCGAGGTCGAGCGTCATTCCGACCGTTCGTCGCCACGACTCATCCGTCTCTCCCACCATGCCGGCGATCAGGTCGATGTTGGTGTTGGGGAAATCGGCCGCCTTGATCCACTCCCAAGACCGCAGGATCTCCGCGGAGAGATGCGCCCGCCCGTTGGCCTCGAGGATGGAGTCGTCGAAGTTTTCGACTCCCAGCGAGATCCGGGTCATGCCGAGTGACTTCAGCGCCCGCACCTTTGGCTCCGACAGCGTGCCGGGCTCGCACTCGAAGGTCACCTCCTCCGCGGAGTCCCAGCCGAAGCTCTCGTGGACGCCGGCCACGAGACGCTCGAGCTGCTTCACGCTCAGGAAGGAGGGGGTTCCGCCGCCGAAATAGACGTATCGCAGCGGCCGAGCCGCCACGGCGGGCGTGGCTGCGGCCAGCGCCGCCTCACGGGCGAGGGCCAACGAGTAGCGGTCCACGTCGGCGGCCGCCACATCGGTGTAGACGCGGAAGTAGCAGAATTTGCACCGCTTCCTGCAGAAGGGCACGTGCAGGTAGAGGCCGAGCGGCACGGCTGTCGGCGGCGCGGCAAAGGCCGCCCGCACGTCGGACACCGCGTCGCTCGTCCACCGCGTGAACGGCGGATAGTTGGCGACGAAGTAACTGCCCGGCTCGGTCACGTCGCTCATGGGATCTCCGTCGGCAGGCTGACGCGGTCCTTCGCTTCGAGAAACTCCTACGAGATCCCGCGAGCGGCGAGGAGGTCATCGAAGTCGCGGAGGTGATACGAGACTTTCGACTTGTCGAGCACGCGGCACAGGCTGCGGACGGCGATGCCCATGCCGTCGGGCCCGCTGGTGCCGCCGAACTGGCCGCCACCGCGGACGTGGGGTTCGAGGTCGAGAAACACGCCCGGAACTCCCCGCCGCTCCAGTTTTTTGGCCAGCGCCGGCAGCAGGCCACGGAGGTCGGCGAGGATCTTCTCGTGGCCGCCGGCGCCGATGTCGGCCGGCACGAAGTTGGCGAGCGCGTCTTCCTCCACATGCCTGCCGCGGGAGACCTTCTTGACCGGCCGGTAGTCCTTGATGTGGACCCAGCCGAGGCCGGGCTTCATCGCCTCCCACTGGGCGTAAACCTCGGCCGTGGAGAAGCCCTGCACGATCAGGTTGGCGGCGTCGAACACGAGCACCAGCCCCGGATGGTTGACCCGGCGGTGGATCTCGGCGAGCAGCTGCCCCGTGCGGCCCACGAGGTTGGCCTCCACCTCGAGGCCGAATGTGAGATCGGAGCGGTGGCAGGCCTCCGCGATCGCGCCGATGCGGTCGACGGCTTCGTCGAGAAAGTCCTCGGGCTTCGCCGTCTTCGGCGGATAGAAGGAAAATCCGCGGATCAGTTTCGTCTCGAACGCATGGGCCAGTTCGCAGGCCTTCGTTACGTCCTTGGCGAGATACTGCTTGAAGGGCACATAGGTGTTCTTCGTGCCGTCGGGCTTGTCGACGAGCTTCACTTTGCCGATGGGCGAAGCGATCGAGGCCACGTTGAGTCCATACTCGTCCTCCAGGTGGCGGATCTTTTGGATTTCGGGCATCGTGAGCTTCATGACGTTTTTCACGCCCTTGCCCACGTCGATGTTGCGAAGGCTGTAATACTCGAGCCCGAGCGCCGCAAGCGCGCTGAACTGCTCGACGGCCGAGAGATGAAACGCGGCCTCGTCGGCAAGGGCGGAGAGCAGCACGGCGGCTTTGGGCACGGGATGGATCCTTGGAGACAGGGGTCGCTGAGATGGAGACGACGTGGCGGACGTGGCAGGCTTGGCGACCGTCGTCAGGTCGTGGCGGCGAGGTGATCCCCAACCGGATGCGAGACGACGATCCGCGAACTGATGCCGCCCCGGGGTGTGAACTGGGCCACGAGCGTCATGCGGCGCGGCTGGAGCACGGCGACCAGATCGTCGAGGATGCGATTGGTGACGTTTTCGTAGAAGATACCTGCGTTCCGGAACGCCTGCAGGTACATTTTCAGGCTCTTGAGTTCCACGCAGGTCGCGTCCGGGATGTAGCGAAACGTGAGGGTGCCGAAGTCGGGCTGGCCCGTCTTGGGACACACCGACGTGAACTCGGGGCAGACGATCTCGATCAGATAGTCGCGGGACGGAAACTGATTCGCGAACGTCTCGAGCAGGTCGCGGGACGGATGGCTGGACGGCTGGTTGGTAGTCATGATTCTCACGAGTGTGCCATGGAAACCAGCGACACGATAGCCGCCCACAGCCCGACGGGGCAGGGGACGCCGCCCGTTTCGGCCGTCGTCCTGCTCTCCGGCGGCCTCGATTCGGCGACGGCCGCCGCCTGGGCAGCTGACCGCGGGATCCGGCTTGCCGCCCTGTCGATCGACTACGGCCAGCGACACCGGGTGGAACTCGACGCCGCCAGCGACGTCGCCCGTTCGCTGGGCATCACCGATCATGTCGTCGCCCGGGTCGATCTCGCGGCCTTCGGTGGCAGCGCGCTGGTCGACGACACGATTCCCGTGCCCCACGACCGTTCCGACGCGGCGATCGCCCACGGCATTCCCGTGACCTACGTGCCCGCCCGCAACACGGTCTTTCTGTCGCTGGCGCTGGCCATGGCCGAAACCCGGGGAGCGGAGGCCATCGTGCTCGGGATCAACGCCGTGGACTACAGCGGCTATCCCGACTGCCGGCCGGAGTATCTTGCCGCGTTCGCCCGGCTGGCGACATTGGCCACGAAAGCGGGCGTCGAGGGCCGGCCGTTCGAGTTCCTCGCGCCGCTGGTTGATCTCTCGAAGGAGGCGATCATCCGGCTCGGCCTGTCGCTGGGCGTCGACTACGGCCTGACGACGAGTTGCTACGACCCAGGCCCGCATGGCCGGCCCTGCGGCACCTGCGACTCGTGCGTGATTCGCGCCGCCGGCTTCGCCGCGGCGGGGGCCACCGATCCACGGCGTGATCCCGCGCGGTGGGCCTGAGCGGACGAAAGGTTGCCGGCATGCGGATTTCCGAGATCTACGCGTCGCTCCAGGGGGAGGGCCTGCTCGCTGGCACGCCGAGCACGTTCGTCCGCACGAGCGGCTGCAACCTGCGGTGCGTATGGTGCGACACACCCTTCACCTCATGGGAGCCGTCCGGCGACGACATGAGCCTGGCCGACGTGTTTGCGAGGGTCGTGGCGCTGGGCCTGCAGCATGTGGTGGTCACCGGCGGGGAGCCGCTGCTCAGCGCCGATGCGGCCGACCTCTGCCTGGCACTGCGTCGGGCAGGAAACCACGTGACCGTCGAGACGGCGGGCACCGTGCTGCCGGCCGCGGCCGAGCCGGTGGCCGACCTCATGTCGCTGAGCCCGAAGCTCGCCTCCTCGGCACCGCCATCCGACACGCCCCGCGGCTGGCAGGCTCGGCACGAGGCCACGCGGCGGCGAGACGACGTGCTCCGCAGCCTCGCCGCGGCGGGACGCCACCAGTTCAAGTTCGTGATCGACTCGGAGGCCGATCTCGCCGAGGCTCGCAGCTGGCTCGAGGACCTCGGCGACACCGTCGATCGCCATGCGGTGTTCATGATGCCGCAGGGCCGGACGGCCGCGGAACTCGCCCGGCAGTCGGCATGGCTGGAGAAGGAGTGCCGTCGCAGTGGCTTCCGCTTCGCACCCCGGCACCACATCGCCTGGTTCGGCACCAAACGCGGCACCTGACACACCGCAGCCATGAGATGAGCAAGGCAGCCCGCGGCCTGACGGCCGGTCGGCTTGTACCGGAACCCGCGGCCGGTTGGTTATCGCGGTCTACGCCGGCGTCGGCGGGGCGTGGCCTCGCGGGCCGAAGGCCAGCACGGTCGCGGCGCCCACGGCCACGATGAGCATGCCCGCGAGAAAGAACGGGCTCACCGATGCCAGCGGCGTCTCCTGCAGCACGAGAGTCGTGAGCGTGTTGATCACCGGAGCGCAGCCAAACACGACGGGCATCACGGTGAAGGGCTTACCGCCGAGATTGAAGGCCATGATCGTGCCGAGGGCGCCGAGAGCGCCGAGCGAG
>JBPCTA010000013.1:0-16076 GCA_051006595.1 Pirellulales bacterium | reverse complement strand
GCTCGACACGGGCACCGGCGACGGTGGCCGAGTGAGCGACGCCGGCGGCGTCGGCCACGACCAGCACCTTCCCCCTGCCCACCGTCGCGATCTGCGGCCCGCGATCCTGCACCGGCCAGGTGAGCCTCGTCAACTCGCTGCGGAACGCGGCCCGCCGCTCCTCGAGGCGTCCGAGGCCCGGCACGTCCTTGGGCAGTTCGCCAACAAAGATCACCGTGCCCCCGGCCTCCGCATGATCGAGGAGCGTCCGCAGCGTCTCGAGAGGCATCAGCCGGCAGGGAGGCACGACCACCGCTCGATAGCGTTTCGCTTCCGTGAGCAGGCTGTCGGAGCAGAAGTCGAACGAGAGCCCGGAATCGAGCAGTTCCTGGGCGAGCCGGCCCGTGTCACTCTCTGTGAGCCAGTCGCGGCCGTGCATCGAGAAGGCCCGCTGCCAGCCCTTCTCGGAGTGCATGAGATCGTGGATCGGCCAGTAGACGAGGAGATCGTTGTCGGGCTCCCCTGACTGCAGGAGCGACTGGGCACGGGCGATGAAGGCGTTGACGAACGCGAGATCCTGCCACAGGGGATTCCGCGGATTGGCCTGCGTGGAGGCGTAAAACAGCCAGCCCGGCCAGGCCGCGTCGGCAGGTGAATAGGCCGTGCCGTGATAGAAGACATGGTTGATGCCCGCAAGGAAGAGCTGATCGAGCTCCGGCTTCATCTGCGACGGGGCCTCGCAGAAGTGCTCCCGCATCCAGGTGAACGTCTCCGACGACGTCCGCGGCCGGCCGGCCAGGTGCGCGGCCGACGACGCGCGCCGAGTGACGAGCGGCTGGGGCAGGTTCTTGCCCACCTGCCGCTCGTCGCGTCGGTAGCCCGGAATCGGAAACGGACTGGCCCCAAACACCTCCGTCTCGGGCACGTCGGCCAGCGCGTAGAGGTCGATCAGGTTCGCCGGAGCCCCGTGCGCCTGCTCGCGGGCCTCGGAGCCGATCGCATGGCACCAGTCCACCCAGACCTTCAGGTAGTCCATGTGGAGCGCCGCGAGCGTGGTCCGGTAGTCAGCCTTCACGCGGGCGACGGTGTCGGGATCGCCACGGCCCTCGAGGGCGTCGCGCTCGGAGTCGAGGTCGTAGCCGTGCAGCGCCCGAAACCTCTCGGGCACCTCGGCCTACCAGTTGGCCTGATACTCGAAGGAGTCGTGAAACTGCCCGCGGAGCGATCCCTGCGGCAGCGTACCGAGGGCAGCAGTGAAGGGCTCGAGGTAGCGGCGGGCCGCGGCCGGCGAGAACGGATTCACGACGAAGCCTTCGCCACCCGGCGCCGACCGCTTCACCTTGAATCGGGTCGGCTGGGGGTCGAAGCGGCCGTCCTTCCCGGCGATCTTCAGTTCGACATCGTCAGGCCCCACGTGCGGGCCGCCGAACGGCCAGCCGGTGCCGGTGGCCATGTCCACGCCGAGTCCGAGCCGTTTTGCCTCGGCGCAGGTGAATGCGAGTGCCTTCACGTACTCCGGCGACAGAAACTCCAGGAATCGCTCCTCGGCTCCCTTGGCTCCGTAGATCGGCGTGATCTCCACGCCGCCGAAGCCGACCGCCGCGATCGCCTGCAGTTCGCGGGTGAGGTTCTGCTCGTCAACCGCGCTGCCCAGCCACCACCACCGCGTCCAGGGCTTGCAATCGCGGGTGACGACGGGCCAGGCCGTTTCGGCATCGCGACCACTATCCGCGGGCAGTCGCGTCGCCACGACGGCGATCACCACGGCCGCCGCGCAGGAAGCCAAGCGTCGACCACTGCTGGTGACCGGAGTCCGCAGGTATGATGTATCGAGCGTGGTGGGAGATCGCCGTTTCGCTCCCGCTCCTTCACCTCGGATGGATGGCATGCGACTTCTGCTCCTCATGAGTGCGTTTCTTCTGACGTCGGCCACCGTCCAAGCGGCTCGGCAGATGGAGAATCTGGCTCGCGGCATCGTGGCGCTGCCCAGACCTGGCGGGGGCATGTTTGTGAGTTGGCGGCTGTTCGGCACGGACCCCGACGGCGTCGCATTCAACGTCTATCGCAGAGCGGCCGAGGGGAAGCCCGTAAAGATCAACGCCGTGCCGCTGGACGGGGCCACCTGCGTCGTCGACGAAGCCGCGGGCCCCACGCCGCCGCTGTTGTACCACGTCCGCACCGTGGTTGACGGGGTCGAAGGACCGCCCTGCCGCGAGGTGTCGGCCTGGAAGCATGACTTCCTCGATATCCCGATCGAGCCGCCGGACGACTACCGCCCGGGCGATGCCTCGGTGGGCGATCTCGACGGCGACGGAGAGCTCGAGATCGTCGTGCACCAGATCTCTCGGCCGCGAGACAACAGCATCGCCGGCGTGACCAGCGAACCAATTCTCGAGGCCTACGAGATGGATGGCACGCGACTGTGGCGCATCAACCTCGGCCGCAACATCCGCGAAGGGGAACACTACACGCAGTTCATGGTGTATGACCTCGACGGCGACGGCCGGGCCGAGGTGGCCTGCAAGACGGCCGACGGCACCATCGACGGGGCGGGGCAGCCGATCGGCGATCCCGAGAAGGACTGGCGAACCATCGAGGCCGGATCGCCTCGCGCCGGCCGAATCCACAACGGCCCCGAGTTTCTCACGGTGTTCGAAGGCACCACCGGGCGGGCACTGGCCACGGTGGATTATGTGCCGGGCCGCGATCCGATCGACGGCTGGGGAGGCATCGGCGGCAACGCGGGCAATGACTCCACGGGCAATCGCTGCGACCGCTTTCTGGCCTGCGTGGCCTACCTCGACGGTGAGCGGCCGAGCCTGGTCACCTGCCGCGGCGTCTACGGCCGCATCGCCCTCGTGGCCTGGGACTGGCGCGACGGCAAGCTCGCCCAGCGCTGGGTCTTCGACAGCGGCGTCAGCTATCCGCCATACGACGATGCCTCTCCCTTTTCCGGCATGGGAGGTCATTCGCTCGGTGTTGGCGACGTCGATGGCGACGGCCGAGACGAGATCGTGTATCAGGCAATGGTCGTCGATGACGACGGCACGGGACTGTATACGTCCGGCCTGCGCCACGGCGATGCGATGCACCTCGCCGACATCGACCCCGATCGACCTGGGCTCGAGGTGTTTACCGTCCAGGAAAACGAGGACGATGCGGAGCGGTTTCAGACACCGGGAGCGGCGCTCCGCGATGCCGCCAGCGGCGAGATCCTCTGGAGTCACAGCCCGATGATCGATGTGCCGGCCGGCATGGCAGCCGACATCGACCCGACGCACCGCGGGCTGGAGGCCTGGGGCGGGCCCGGCGGCCTCCGCGACGCGCGAGGCAACGAGATCGGGGCCCAGCCGCGTGAGGTTGACTGGTGCATCTGGTGGGATGGCGACCCGCTTCGCGAGTTGCTCTCTCCGGGCCGCGACTGGGGCGGCAACCGCCGCGCGGCTGCGAGCCCGCGACGGACGCCGCCCACGAATCGGGCTTGGTCGCCCGGCACCCGGATCAGCAAGTGGAACTGGCAGAACGGTCGCAGTGAGCCGCTCTTTCAGTGCGAGGCCACGGGTGGCCCCCGCGGCCCGGCGCTGGTGGGCGACATCATCGGCGACTGGCGGGAGGAAATGCTGCTCGTGGCACCGGGTGGGCGGGCGCTGCGACTCTTTACGACGACGATTCCGACCGATCATCGGCTGGTCACGCTCCTGCACGATCCGCAGTATCGACTCGCCCTGGCATGGCAGAACGTCGTCTACAACAAGCCGCCGCATCCTGGCTTCTACCTTGGGCACGACATGACAAAGCCTCCCAGGCCCGCCATCCGACTCGTCGGCGACGGCGAGACTCACCGCGGCCCCTGATCCACCCGGGGGCCCCTGGTCCGCCGCTGATCACCAGACTCTGCGGTATCGAACTCCGACGAGCCTATTGGCCGAAAAGCCAATGGCCCGCCGTTGAGTCGTCTGAAACGCTGAGGGTGGGGTTCGAAGACGTCGCTCCCAAACGAGGCTGTGGGCGACTGCCATGGATACGATCTCAGCATGAGCACGAGGGGAACGCGTCCGAGGCCGTCTGGTCGTTCAATGAGACGACGCACCGCACTCGCGCACGAACCGCTCGAGCGACGGACGCTGCTGAGCGCGACGACGCTCTCCCCGGTCGCCGACACCTTCACCCGAGCCGGCGTGAGTGCGGGAACAGCCCAGACGCTGGTCGTCCAAGACAACAACGGCTCCGGCGGCGACGTGATGGCCTACCTCCGGTTCGACCTGTCGCAGGTCGACCTGACCGGCGTCACCAACGCCTTTTTGACTCTTCAGAAGATCGGCGGCGACACGATCGTCACCGACCGCTTCGACGTATTCGGATTGGCCAACATCGCCGCCAACACGCCACAGAACTGGAGCGAAACAACGCTTGCCAATACCGGACTCGGGGCCGAATACACGACGACGAGCGGCAACGGACTCGACTCCGCCCGCGTAGTGAAGCTCGACTGCGACGGCACGGCCGGCGCCAACGTCATCGAGCAGGTGAGCAACAGCGGCTCGCCGCAGCACCTCTCGGGCGTCGATCTCGTGCAGTTCCTCAGGGACAGGAAGGCCGACGGCGGCCTGGCGACGTTCATCGCGCTCGTCGACGCAGGTGCGAGCCGGGGCTGGAGCTACGGAGCACGGGAAAACGCCACCGCCGCGCTGCGGCCCACGCTGCGGTTGGATTTCACGCCCGCGTACGCAAAGGTGGCGAACCTGCCGGCCCGGCAGATGGAGGCGCTGAATCGCGGACTCATCGCCCTGCGGCGGGCGACGACGCAGGTCTACCTCGGCTGGCGGCTGCTTGGCACAGATCCGGCGGCGGTGGGCTTCAACGTCTATCGTTCGGCAAATGGCGGCACTCCGGTCAAACTCACGGCAACGCCGCTGACGTCATCCACCAACTACGTCGATACGTCGTTCAACGCTGCCGCCACGAACACCTACACCGTCCGGCCGGTGGTGAACGGGGTCGAGCAGCCGCCGAGCGAAGCGGTGGTTCTCGCTGCCAATGCTGCGGTGCGACAGTGCCTCACCATTCCGCTCGACATCCCTCCGGGAGGACTCGTTCCCGACGTCGCCAACCCCGGCCAGTTCCTCTCCTACACCTACACCGCCAACGACTCGTCCGTTGGCGACCTCGACGGCGATGGCGCGTATGAGATCATCCTCAAGTGGAGTCCCTCGAACGAATCGAATGCGGCGTTCGCGGGGTACACGGGGCCCACGATCTTCGACGCCTACAAACTCGATGGCACCCGGCTCTGGCGGATCAATCTCGGCCGGAATATCCGGTCGGGCGCCCAATACTGCCCATTCCTCGTCTACGACCTCGACGGCGACGGGAGGGCGGAAGTCGTCAGCCGCACCATGCCGGGGACCGTCGATGGCCAGGGGCGCGACGTGATCCTCGCCGGCGACGATCCTGCTGCCGACTATCGCGACAGTTCCGGCCGCATCACCACGGGCCCCGAGTATCTCACGGTGTTCAGCGGGCCCACCGGAGCCGCCCTCGCCACCGTACCCCTGACGCCGGACCGGCAGGACATCTCCACCTGGGGTGACGGCTACGGCCACCGAGGCGAGAACCTCATGCTGGCGCCGGCGTACCTCGACGGCACCCGGCCGAGCATCGTGGTGGGCCGCGGCGTGTTCACCCCGAGCGGCACACTCCCCGCCCGCAACGAACTCACGGCCTGGAACTGGCGGGATGGAAGGTTGACGCAGCAGTGGTGGTTCCGAGCCGACATCGGCGTCAACGACAACGTCAACAGCGAGTATGTGGGCCAGGCGAACTACACGATGATCCCCGCCGACGTCGATGGCGACGGTCGTGACGAGATCGTCTACGGGGCGATGGTGGTCAATGACGACGGCACCGGACTCTACTCGACCGGCCGCGGGCATGGCGATGCGCTCCATGTCTCCGACATGGATCCGTCGAATCCCGGCCCCGAGGTATTCATGCCGCATGAGTGGACCAGCCTCGGCAACCACACCACAGCCACGCTTCGCGATGCGGCAACGGGCCTCCTGCTCGCTGCCCCGCTGGTCGCACCGGCCGACGTGGCCGCTGGCAGCTTTCCCGACGTCGGCCGCGGCATCGCCCTCGACATCGACCCGAACCACCCGGGCTACGAGTTCTGGGACAGTTACGACCCCGACATCTACGATTGCCACGGCAATGCCATCTATCCCAAGCCGTCGAACATGCACGTCAACTTTGGCGTCTGGTGGGACGGGGATCTGCTCCGCGAGACGCTCGACAACACGACGATCAGCGATTGGAACTTCACGACACACGGACGGTCGACTCTCGTCTCGTACGCCAGCAGTGGAATCAACAACTCCTCGGGGCTCTCCGACAACAACGGCACCAAGGCCACTCCCTGCCTCTCGGGCGACATCCTCGGCGACTGGCGGGAAGAGGTGATCTGGCGCACGAGCGACAACTCCGCCCTGCAGATCTGGTCTACGACCATCGCCGCCACCAATCGGATCTTCACGCTCGTACACGACTCGCAGTATCGCGAGGCGCTTGCCTGGCAGAATGTCGGCTACAATCAGCCACCCAACCCGAGCTTCTTTCTCGGTGACGGCATGGCAGCCGCGCCGACGCCGAACATCTACACGGTGGCCTACGTGCCGAATGTCGCTCCCTCCGCCATCGCCCTCGCGATGCGGACGATCGCAGAGAACGCCGGCGCAAGCGCCCTGGCAGGCCAGCTCACGACGACCGATGCCAATGCCGGCGACACCTTCACCTATGCCCTCGTCGCGGGGCCAGGCGCCACGCACAACGCCCAGTTCGTGATCGTCGGCAGTCAACTCATGGCGGTCGCGAGCCTCGATTACGAGGCGGGAGCGTCCCGGAGCGTCCGGATCCGCAGCACCGATGCCGGCGGCCTGTCCGTGGAAGCGACGTTCGTGATCATCGTGACGGACGTGCTCGACGACTACGTGATCGCGGTAGCCACGGGGCAGCAACTCACCGATCCGGCCCTTCCGGCAGGCCTGTTCCGACTCGTCAAGCAGGGGGCCGGCACGCTGGTGTTTACCGGATCCAACACCTACGTCGGCGGCACGGTCGTCGAGACAGGAAGTGTGGTCGCGCATTCGGCCATGGCGCTTGGCACCGGCGGCTGGGACGTCAGGAGCAATGCAACCCTGGTGGTGGACATTTCCGCCGGCGCCGCGGTTTCGGTTCCCACGCTGGCGCTTGCCACCGCAACGCCGGCCGCGAGCCTCGACGTGGGCACCAGCCCGGTGCGGATTGGTGGCGGACTCACCTCACGCGAGCTCGTGAGCCGGTTGACGGCCGGCCGCGGCGCCGGATCCTGGTCGGGAAACGGCGGCATCACTTCCTCTGCCGTTGCCGCGGCCATCGCGAGCGGGCAGCCTCGCGCCGTTGGCTGGCGCGACGACAGCGGCGGAGCCTTCACGATCGCCTTCGCGGCCCCCGGCGACATCAACCTCGACGGCTCGATCGATATCCTCGACGCAGCCCGTATTCTTGCCGCGGGCAGGTTTGACACGGGTGCCGCAGCAACGTGGGCCGAGGGTGACTCCAACTACGACGGCTTCTTTGACGTCCTCGACGTGGCAGACTTCATCGGGACGGGTCTCTTCAACCGCAGCGACTCCCTGGCGATGACCCAGTCGGCAGCCGCAATGGCCGCCTCACCCGCCGCGGCAAGGACGCTTTCGTCCGTCGAGGTGGCCTTCATCGCCTTGGTGGGCCAAGAGGCCGCAACGCCCGTGAAGACCGCGCGCCGTTTCGCGAAGTAAAGGCCGCGAGGAAGCGCCGGGCCGAGCGGGCCGGCATCAGCGAGTCGGCTTCGGCCCCAGCTTGATCGTGAATGCCTGCTGTTGCGGTCCCACTTCGAACGTCAGGCCTGACGTGTCGAACGACTGAAAACGATCGGCAATGCCGACGGTGGCCGGACCATCGATCACCACGTGAGGCAGCACCCGCACCCGGTACGTTCCCGCGTAGGCCCCGTCGCCAGGTCGTTCCGACGCGAGCACGAACCGACCATCGGATCCGATACCGCCCCGTGACATGACCCGCTTGCCGTCGATGTCGGTCTCCATGGCGACGACACCGCCCCCCGAAAAAACCGAGCCGTCGTCATACACGACCACTCCTCTGACCGGATACTTTGGCTGGCCGCAGCCTGTCACCAACACGGCGACAAGAGGGAGCACGAACGCGAGCGACTGCTGTCGTGGCGACAGGGAAAGCGAGAACCATCGAACCATGGGAGGAATCCCGCCGGGGGCTTCAATACGCCGGAATGATCTGACCGTCGGCCCGCTGCCCCAGCAGGGCGAGCACGCTGCCGGCGATCGACTTCGAGACCGTCTCGACGCGGCCGTCCCCGAACCCGAAGAGAAGGACCTCCGGGTGATGGCTGCCGAAATAGTTCGTCGTGGCGGCCGAATCGGTCGGGCCGGTGGCCACGCCGGCATCGAGGCACATCCTCGTCGAGGAGTTCAGGCCGGGATTCTCGGTGGCGTAGAGCGTGTTGTCGTAGCCCTGCTTGCCAAACTGGTCGAGCGGGATGTGCTTCTCGCCCAAGAAAATCGTCTTGCCAACGCCATCGGTGATGTCCTTGAACCGCAGGCCGGGATTCGAGTTGACGAGTTTGCTACTGGAATCCACCGAATACCCGGGAGCCAGCGGGAACGGTCCGGTGGACTGATAGTCTGGGGGGCCGTACATGATCGAGCCCGAAACCACCACCTGATTGTGTCCGGTATTCACCGCGTAGTCGCCGCAGAAGCCTCCGCCCCCGGGGACCGTCTCCGTGGTGAATCGCGTCGTCCGCGGCGACGTTGGGCAGAGCATCCCGGGGATTTGCGTCTTCAGGGCGCCGGTCGCCTGGAACGTGACATTGCTGAGATCGTGGACGCCGCCCCAGTGAAGGTTTACGCCGGGAAGCGCCGTCGTAAACAGCAGGTATGCCTGGGCCTGCTCGACGTAGGGCAAGACGCGGACGACCCACGAGTGAGCACGCAGATTGTTCGAGGAGCGGGCATAGGTGAGCCGCCGCTTGGCGTCGTGAAGCACATGGAATGCCAGGGACGTCTGCTTGACGTTGTTGCCGCAGGCCATCCGACGGGCCGCCTCGCGTGCCGTCTGCACCGCGGGCAGCAGCAGACCAATCAGCGTGGCGATGATGGCGATCACCACCAGCAGTTCGACGAGGGTAAAGCCACGAACGATCCCACCCTTCACGGAAGGGAACGGTCCGTAGTGATCGCCCGGTATGCTTTGCATCGTAGAGATTCCTGCGCGGCGCGGGACTTCCCCCTCACCGATTCTAATATCGGTTTCATGCCGCCAGAGCCGCTATTGGCGTATTCGCCAATCTGGCCAGCGAGGCAATCCACGGGTATCGCGACAACGCCCGCGACCGTAAACTATGGTTTCTGGGCTTGGAAAAGGGATTTTGGGATGAATGTCGTCTGCTCCACGAGCGGCCACACGACGGCGGGAGCCGTGGTGGTCGCCTGCGCTGCATTGATCTCTTCGGCAGCCTGGGGCGAAGTGGTGCCCGAGGAAGCGCCGCTGGCCGACATCGCCGAGATCCTCGACTCGTTGGAGTCGCCCCCGAAGAACGAGCCTTGGCGCATTGCCGGCGTGGTCACGTTTCGTCATGACCAGTCCGACCGCGACCGAATCGTGCTCGTTGTTCAGGAGGACGATGCCGCCGTCTGGGTGATCGCGCCCTACCGGGAATGCGAAGCGCGGACGGCGGGGTTTCGTGAGTTTTCCAGCGACGTACGGCCCGGCGAACGGGTCATCGTGTCGGGCCAGGTCGATCCGGATTCGTATGGTCCCCGCATCCTGGCGACTTCGATCGTGCCGGATGGCCGCGCGCCGCTTCCCGCGCCGTTGTCTGCCGACCGCAGCGGCGTGTTCATCGGAGCCGGGGGGGCTGTTCGCACGGTGGTTGAGGGGATCGTGCAGAGTGTGCGACGCGACAAGGGCTTCTGGACACTCGCTCTCGACGTTGACGGCCGCCGCGTCACCGTCCGCAGCGCTCATCCGCCAGGTCCGGGAATCGCCGAGCAACTCGTGGATGCCAAGGTTCGGGCCACTGGCGTCGCCGGTTCGGTTCGCAATTCTCGCGGCCAGTTCCTCGGACCCGTTGTCGTGATCAACGGCTTTGACGACGTCGATCGGATCGCGGCGCCGCCGTCGCCGGCCTTCGATGCGCCGTTCGTGCCGCTCGCGGAAATCGCACAGTTCGGCTCACCGAGCCTCGGAGGCCACCGTTTTCAGACAGAGGGCGTGGTTACCCGCAGCCTGCCGACGCGATACCTTTTCCTCCAAGACGGCGGTGTGGGCATCCGGGTCGAGACTGGCGACAAAGAGGTCTACCGTCCGGGTGACCGCGTCCGCGTTGCGGGCTTCATCGACACTGGCCGCCAACTCCGCGGCATGACCGGGGCGGTCACCCGCCGCATCGGCCACGATCCGGCACCGGACCCCATCCAGGCATCGCCTCAGATCATCGCCGGCGGCACGGCGAGAGTCGGGTCGGGCACGGCCCCGCGCCCGCGGCAGGATTTTGCGGGCCAACTCGTCACCTTCTCAGCCACCGTTGTCGACGCCGGGCCGACCCGCGATGGCGGCGTGCTCCGCTTGGCGAGTAACGACACGATTCTCGAAGCGGTCCTGCTGCCAGCGGCCTACGAGTCGTCCGTGCCATTCGTTCCGGGTAGCGAGATCTCGGTGAAGGGAATCGTGCAGTATGACGTCGCCCGGAGCCACGAAGAGCTCTTGGACGGTCGGCTGAACCCCTTCGAACGGTTCACGCTCATCGTCCACGATGCGAACGACGTGACGCTGATCCGCGCGCCGCCATGGTGGACCCCCATGCGCCTGACGACGGCGCTCGTTGGGCTGTTGGTGGTCCTCGCCGCCGCCTTGGCCTGGGCCTGGTCGCTGCGGCGACAGGTCGCCCACCAGGCAGCGGCGATCTCCAAGGAGATGCGGGCCCGACGCGAAGCGGCGGTGGAATTTCAGGCGACGCTCCGCGAACGAACCCGATTGGCGGCCAATCTCCACGACACGCTGCTGCAGAGCATGGCCGGGATCGGATTCCAGTTGGAGGCCTCACAGATGTCGCTCCGCCGTTCAACTGCGTGGGCCGGCGACGACACCGCGGAGCAACTCGACGTCGCGCGACGCATGGTCGACCATGCCGTGGACGACATTCGTGGATCGGTCTGGGCCCTGCGGAGTGCAGCCGTGCATGGCCGCTCACTGACCGAGGCCATCAATGCCCTCGTCACACGCGTCGGCGCGGGCCATCGCGCTTCCATCCGTCTGCAGACACAGGGCCCCTGCTTCGATCTGCCTGACTTCGTCACCGGCAACCTCCTGCTGATCGTTCAAGAGGCTCTGTTCAACGCGATCCGCCACGGCGATCCCGAGAGCGTCGATGTCGCGGTCGTGTTCGAACCCGAGACGGCGTCGGTGGAACTGTCGGTCCACGATGACGGCGTAGGATTCGCCCTCGGTGAACAGCGGGGGCCCGATGATGGACATTTCGGCTTGGAGGGCATGCGTGAGCGGGCTGAGCGGCTGGGTGGACGCCTGACGGTCGAGAGCGGGCCGGGCGTGGGCACGAGCGTGCGGTGCCGGGTGCGGTGTCGCGACTACGATCCTGAGATGGAACAAGACGACGGGCTGCCGCCAAACGTCACAGCCGAGGGCCACGGAGCCACGACGGCATGAATCGACCGCCCGCACCGCTCGGCGGCCAGCCCGCCGCTCCGCCGATCCGCCTGCTGCTCGTGGACGACCATCCGGTGATGCGGGCAGGGCTTGCCAATCTCCTCGCGATGAGTGGCGATTTCGTCGTCGCCGGCCAAGCCGATGATGGGCCGACGGCGCTGCGGCTCTGGCAAACGCTCGGTCCCGATGTCTGTTTGCTCGATGTGAGCATGGAAGGCATGGACGGCATCGAGACTCTGCGTCGCCTGCGGGCCATCGATCCCGAAGCAAAGGTGCTGATGCTCACAAGCTCCGAGGCGGCGGAGGATCTCCACTGTGCCCTCGCAGCCGGAGCTGCGGGCTATGTGACCAAGACGGTCCGGCACGACGAGCTCAGCGCTGCCATCCGTGCCGTGCACCGCGGAAGCCGGATCATCGGCAGTGCCGTCGAGCAGTTCGCCGGGCCTACCGCGACAGGCGGACTGCTGTCGCCGCGGGAACTCGAAGTGCTCGGCTTGCTTCGTCATGGCCATACCAACGCGGAAATCGGACGGCTCCTCGGAATTTCGGAGCGAACTGCCCGGGCCCACGTGGCAGCGATCATGGCGGCTCTCGACGCGCCGGATCGGGCCGGAGCCGTGGCCAAGGGCTTTGACCTCGGGCTCCTCCGGGTCGGACCGGCGGCAAACCGGCGGGCCTAGCTGCATCGCAGCCGCCTCACGCGGGCATCGCAGACTGCCTTCACCTGCTCGCGGGTGCCTGGCTCGTCGGCGGTGCGGCGGTCGAGGTTTCGATCATGGCCGCGATCCCGCCACGGGTGCTTCGGCCACCACCCGGATGTCGCCGTAGATCTTCAGTTCGTCGGCCACGCCCACGACGCCGCCGAGTTTGCTGTAGGGCTTCATGCCGAAATCCGTCTGCTTGACGGGGAAGCCGCCCCAGAGTCGGACGAACGGGCCGGCCGCCTCGGCCTCGGCGCGGACGGCGACTGGCCGAGAAACCCCGTGGAGCGTGAAGGTGCCGACAAGGTCGTATGCCGTCTTGCCGTTGGCGGGCTGCTGGGCCGCGGGCAGCGCTGAGTGAACCTCGAACGTCGCCGTCGGGTGGTTGGCGACGTCGAGAACGGACGCACCGAGCATGTTGGCGTCCACCTGCTTCCGCGTGCCTTCGTCGGTCTCACCGGCGAGACCGAGGAGCTTTCGCGCCTCGGCTGCGTCGGCCCGGAACGACCTCATGTCGAAGACGAGCGCGCCGGCCTGCTCGGCTGCGCCGAGCCGCAGGCGGCCGGTCTGAAGCATGCCCGTCACGGCGTGGTCGTGGCCAAGCCCCGACTTGGCGACGAAGACGTAGACCCGACTGCCGGCGAGTTCGACATCCCCCGGCACGGGCGGCGGCTGGCTGCGAGCGGGCTTGGCACCCAGTGCCATGACCATCGCCACGGCCAGCCCCGCCACAAGCATTCGGGTCGTCACGGCACGATGGAACCGGCCACGAAATAACATGCAATCGCTCCTCCAGAAGCGACGGTATCGTATCAGTGGGCTCTGGCGAGCGTGAAGGCCGATCAACCACCAGCACTTCCTGCGGGCCTACGACCTGGGTTTGCTGCCACGCCCGCTGACGGGAGCCCGTTCAGCGGACGGCGCGGTTGCGGCCCAGGGCGGACCGCTCCTGCCAGCGGAGCGCGAGGATCGTGACGACGGCCGCAACCGCGATCTGCGTGGCCAAGGCGGCGATCGGGATCCAGACGGCCGGGTCGTAGGTGCCGAGGTTCTGCCAGAACACGGGCACGCCCTTGCCCTCGCTGCGGCAGCCGCGATGCGCCCAGTAGAGTGGCGAAAAGAGCTTCGCGAGCACGGCGAGCACGCCACCCCGAATCGGCAGGATCGTGGCCCCGAGCAGGATCTGTGGCGTGATCAACAGCGGCACGGCAAGCACGCCCTTGTCGGTCGAGCGGACGCAGGCCGAGACGACGAGTCCGATCGCCGCGCAGGCCACGGCGGCGAGCCAGTTGCAGGTGGCCGCGACGAGGCCGCTCCGCCGGTACATCTCCGCCGGACTCTCGCCGCCGATCGCCTCACGGACGAGGAACCCCAGTTCGACCGCGCTCTCGAAGATCACGACCTGCACCGCGAGCACGACGGCGATCGCCGCGATCTTGGCGACCACGTAGGCGTCGAAACGCAGGCCGTGCCGCCGCTCGAGATCGAGCATCGGCCGTTCCTTGACGATCTCCCGGAAGCCGGTCACGAACCCGAGGATGACCATGCAGATGCTCATCAGCGAGAGCCACTTGAAGGTGCCGGCCGGGTCGGTGATCTCGCGATCCGGGGCGATGCGGAGCGTATCGGTGAGGGCGTCGCGGACGAGCCGCTCGGTCGACGGCTCGCGCAGGTGGGCGAGGATCTTCGGCTGGCTGTCGAGAAACACGCGGATCTGGCCGGGAATGCTGGCATCCTGCTCCGAGACCGACTCGGTGGCGATCGCCTCCCGCACCTCACCCCACACGTCCGCCAGCACCTCCTTCTCGCCCGGGTCGAGAAACCGCGTCAGCATGAGCGGATTGCGGAACCGCACGTCGGCGAAGCCGGCCAGCACGGCCCCCGCGAGCGCGAGCGGCAGAAGCAGCGACATCGCGAGGCCCACGCGGTCGCGGACGAACGTCTCCAACTCACGGCAGAAAAACGTCGTGCACTGGCGGAAGAAACCGGGAATCGAGACCGCCGCCAGCGCGGCGAACTGCTGCGGGGCGTTGCCGCCGGGCGTCGCGTCGGCTTGCGCGGCCACCGCCAGGAGGCGGTCTTCGGCGAGCCGTTCCCGCCAGCGGGCCGACCAGAATCCACGCGGCTTGTCCTCGATGGCCACGTAGACGTCGGCGAGCCGATGCACCCCGAAGTGGCAGAGCGCCTCCACGCGGGAGCCGAACCAGACCACCTCGCCATGGCCGAGGATCAAGAGCGTGTCGGCCTGGTCGACGTTGTCGAGGTGGTGCGTGACGGCGATCACAGTCGTGCCCGCGCCGGCACGGTCGGCGAGCAGCTTCATGATCCGGGCCTCCGTGGCCGGGTCGAGGCTGGCCGTCGCCTCGTCGATCAGAAGCAGGCCCGGGGCGGCGAGCATCTCGGCGGCGAGGCTCGCCCGCTTCATCTCTCCGCCTGAAAGGCTGCCAACCGGCTGGCTTCCCACCCGGTCGAGTCCGACCTCGGCGACGACCCGCTCGACCGCGGCCCGCCGCTCCCCGACGGACGCGCCGGCCGGCAGCCTGACCTCCGAGGCGTAGTGGAGTGCCCGTTCCACCGGCAACGCCGGCGGATTGACGTCCTGCTGCGGGACGTATCCGATCGCCCCGCGGAGGGCGTCGGCCTTGCGATACACGTCGTGGCCGCCCACGAGCATCCGGCCGGCGACGACTTCTCGGTCACCCAGCAGCGCCCGCACCAGCGTGCTCTTGCCCGCTCCGCTGGGGCCCAGCACGCAGACGAACGTGCCCGGCTCGATCCGGAAGTTCACGTTGTCGAGCAGCGTTTTCCGCCCGCCGTCCGCTTCGGGATCGGGCACCGACACGGTCACCCCTTCGGCCACGACCGCCAGGCCCGTCCTCCATTCATGTGTCATGGGGTGATGTTCCGTGCTTGCCATGGCGGGAACGCCTTTTGCGGTCGGATTCGCCTGGGATCTCAGTAGCGTTCGTCGGTGGGATCGTAGTCGGGTGACGGACCGACGTTGCCCTGCGGATCGGCGACGAACTTGTAGCGGTGGTCCACCAGCCGCCGAAGAAACCACGACCGTTGGAGCCACGCGCCGAACTTGGTGAAGGACTTTCCTTTGCTGTCGAGCGGCTTTTCAGACGCAAACGCGAACATCGGCAGTAGCATCTCGTCGTGGATCGATTCGCTGTGCCAGACGTGCTGGGGCGGATCGAACGGGTTGCGGGGATTGGCGGCGGAGTTGTCGTACGAGACCTCGGCCTCGAACCGCGTGCCGGCCGGAAACCGCCTGGGCATCCGAAGCTGGTAGGACGACTGCCAGTTGTAGTCCCACTGCGGCACCCGCAGGACGAGCAGCGGTTGCTGCTCGCCCGGCAGGTGAGCCTTGATCTCGATCCACCGGGCAAGTTGATGCGCGTGCGGTACGACACCCACCATGTCGGCGTCTTGGGGAAGCGTGTAGCTGCCAAGGACGCGGAAGTCGGTGACTCCGTTGGGGACGACGGCGAAATCGCCGTTGAGATAGATCATGCTCATCACCTTCCGCGGCGGCTGCCTGTCGAGCCAGATGCCGACGCGACTGGAATCGGTTTCCAGTTTTCCGGTGCGGACATAATGCACCTGCACCACGAC
>JBPCTA010000012.1:0-5108 GCA_051006595.1 Pirellulales bacterium | reverse complement strand
ATGTTGCAGATGATCGCGTCGTTGGGCATCTTCTCGATGTGCTTGCCGAGGATCACGTCGCGGCAGCCGGTGGCCGTCACGAAGATCTGACCGCGGGGAGCAGCCTCCTCCATCGTCGTCACTTCATAGCCTTCCATCACCGCCTGCAAGGCGTTGATCGGGTCGACCTCGGTGACGATCACGCGGGCACCGAGCGCCTTCATCGAGTGGGCAGAGCCCTTGCCGACGTCACCGTAGCCGGCCACGACCACCACCTTGCCGGCCACCATCACGTCGGTGGCCCGCTTGATGCCGTCGGCCAGGCTCTCGCGGCAGCCGTAGAGGTTGTCGAACTTGCTCTTGGTGCACGAGTCGTTGACGTTGATCGCCGGGAGCTTGAGCTCGCCGCTCTCGTGCATCTGATAGAGACGATGGACGCCCGTAGTTGTCTCCTCCGAGAGACCGCGAATGCCACCGAGCAGCTCCGGATACTTCTGATGCACCATGGCGGTGAGGTCGCCGCCATCGTCGAGAATCATGTTGAGCGGCTCGCCATCCGAGAAGAACAGCGTCTGCTCGATGCACCAGTCGAACTCCTCGTTGGTCATGCCCTTCCAGGCGTAGACCGGGAAGCCGGCCTTGGCGATGGCCGCGGCGGCATGGTCTTGGGTCGAGAAGATGTTGCAGCTGCTCCAGGTGACCTCGGCGCCCAACTCCTTGAGCGTCTCGATGAGCACGGCCGTCTGGATTGTCATGTGGAGGCAGCCCGCGATTCGGGCGCCGGCGAGCGGCTTCGACCGGCCATACTTTTCCCGGAGCGCCATCAGGCCGGGCATCTCGTTCTCGGCCAGCATGATTTCCTTGCGGCCCCAATCGGCGAGCGAGAGATCGGCGACCTTGTAGGGCAGACGGGTTTCGACGTGGGCCACTGGGAACCTCCTGATGGGGACGGGCTGGTTGGAACGACGAAGAGCAGATGAAGAGCGGATGAGGCGGGGCCGTGATGACCGCCGCGAGCACCCCCGAATCTTAGCCGTCAATAAGAAATCGCAAAGGGTTCAGCGGTCTGCCGCGGCCCAGGCCCGCCTAGCCTCGTCGATGAAGTGCCGCACTTTTTCCGGGTCTTTCCGGCCGGGCGAGATCTCGACCCCGCTGGCCGTGTCGACCGCCCTGGCCCGGGTGATGCGGATTGCCTCGGCCACATTGGCGGGCGTGAGCCCGCCGGCGAGCGCCGCCGGGATGTCGAGGTCGCCAGCGGCGACGAGCCGCGACCAGTCAACAACGGCACCCGTGCCGCCGAGAGCTCCCGACGGTGCCGAGGCCGCGACGGCTGCATCGACCACCGCCATCGACGGCCCGCCGCCCGCAGCCCGCGCCGCCACGATCCACGCCCGCGCTGCGGTCAACCCATCGGCCTCGAGGCGGACCGCCCGAATGACCGGCAGCGGCAGGAGTGCCGCGCATGCTTCCGGAAGGTCCACCGGCGCCGCTCCGGAAAGATGACCGTGCAGTTGGATCGCGTCGAGGCCCACCTCCGCGGCAAGCCGCCGCATCTCGACCGGTGTCGCGCCGGCAAACACGCCCACCACGAGCACTCCCTCGGGCACGGCCGCCACCACCGCGCGGGCGGCATCCACGTCGATCAGTCGCGGCGAGCCCGGGACGAAGTTGAGGCCGATGGCATCGCCGCCGGCAGCGGCCACCATCCGCGCATCGGCGGGAGTCGTCACGCCGCAGATCTTCACGTGAAACATCGCCGCACACTCCGCTCCGTCTGGCCGCCGTCTTCGCGCCGCCTCTCGACGTCATATCCGGCGCCACCGCCACGTCGCACGCTGTTTTCCGGACCGGGAAAGTCTACGGCCGGAAGGGCTGGTGCAGGAAGGACCGTCGGTTGGTCGAAACCTCTTCTGTCGAGGCCCGCGGCCAGCACTTCCACGTCACCGGAACGACACGCCAGATGCATATCCCCAGCCGGCACCCGTCGACTCGTCCCTTCATGGCCGCGCCCCGCACGCAGTTTTATCATCCGGCGGAGCAGATAGACGCGGCGCTGAAGGGAGTCGAGCGGTGCATTCGGCGGGCCGAGGGCGCGGCGCTCGTGGTGGGTCCACCCGGCACGGGCAAGTCGTTGCTCCTGGCGAAGGTGGCCGAGCATGTGCGTGACGACTTCGACGTGGCCCTGCTCTCCGGTGCGAGCATCTGCACGCGCCGGGCCCTCTGGCAGGCCGTGCTCGCTGCCATCGGCGAGCCCTACCGAGGCATCGACGAGACCGAGCTTCGCATCGCGCTCGTGGAGCGGATTCGCGGACTCGCGGCCACCGGTTCGGGCATGGTGATCCTCGTAGACGAGGCCAACACGCTTCCGACCAGGTTGATCGAAGAGCTTCGCCTGCTCACCAACGTGCCCACGCCGCTTCCCGCCGTGCACCTCGTCCTTGCTGGGAGTCTGCGGCTCGAGGAACTCCTCGCCACGTCACGGATGGAAAGCCTCGCCCAACGGTTCGCCGTCCGCGGCTATCTCGAGCCGCTCGATCACGCTGAGACGATGGCCTACCTCCGCACGCAGACCAAGGCTGCCGGCCTCTCGTGGGATAGGCTCTTTGCGACCGGCTGCGACGACGCCGTCTTCACGGCGACCGACGGGGTGCCGCGGCTCATCAACCAGCTCTGCGATCAGGCCCTCGTGCTCGTTGCGGAGTCACACCGACAAGTGACGCCCACCGACATCGCGACGGCCTGGCGCGAGATTCAGCGGCTGCCGGCCCCCGGCGGCATGGAGCCCCGCGTGGAAGCCACGCCGCACCGCGGCCCGGAGGCGTCCGGCGACGACTTCGGCGAGTTTCATGCCGCGGAGTTTGGCGATCTCGGAATGGAGATGATCGAGTTCGGCACGGGCGATGACGCGGGCATCGCGATGGAGACGCCGCCGGCCAGTCCGGCCGCTTCGCACCAGCGCGGCCACGGCCCGCAGCCCGGAGATCCCTGGAGCGGCCCCGACGTGGAGTTTGTCTTCGATCACACGAGCGATCCCTTCGCCACCTTCTTCCATGAAGACACTCCCGGCGTGGAGCGATGCATGGTGGATGGACCGGACAACTTCAGTGCGTGCCGCCATGTGACCAGCCGTGAAGGCCACTCCATGGGCCGACTGCTGGCCACGCTCTCGGCTCCCGCAGTCGAAGCGGCCGCCGGTGCGAGCCTGCAGCCCGTGGTGGAACTGGCAGCCGCACGGGCCGTGGAGGCCGGTGACGGCGGCGTGTCAGCGATCGCCCCCGCTGCAGCCGTTGGCGAACCCACCGGCCCCGACTGTGGCGATGCCGACATCGAGGATGCCGACATGGTCGTCATCGAGGACGACACGTTCGACGCCGCCAACGGTCGGAGCTCGATCTTCAGCGTCGGCCCCGGCGACTACCGCAGCCTGTTCACCAGGCTCCGCCGCGGCGACCGCCGCGCGGAGTAAGCGTTGTTGCCGCACGCCGGTTTGCAGACCCCACGCCTCACGGCGTTGGGCTTGTACGGCGGCCCGCGGGTTTCGGTGAGAGCCGACCGGCCGTGAGGCCGCGGGCAGCCCCGCCGCGCAACAAAGAACCCCGGCCTGGATTGCTCCGGGCCAGGGTTCTCGCGATGAACAACACGATCCTTTTCAGAATCCGTGATAGATGACGAGGATGTCGCCACACTTCTGGAAGCGGATCACGACCGAGCAGCCGCAGGCGTAGTCGTACCGCACCTGCCCGCAGCCGAGCAGCGTGCACCGCGAGGCCTCGCAGGGGCAGCCCTGGCAGCAGGCCGGCAGGCAGACCGGCACGGCCACCGTCTGACAGGTCTCGGGGCTCGTCGGCGTGAGCACGGTCTCGTAGTTCGCCTCGGCACAGCAGCCGCTCGCACAGTGATGGTGCCGGCAGGCGTGCTTGTGATGATATTTGATGCAGGGATTGGTGGGGCACACCGTCTCCGCACCGCAGCCGGGCTCGCATCCGCACGAGGGCTCGAGCATGCAGCCAGGCTCGAAAGCCGAGCAGCCGGGCTCGACCGCGGCACAGCCCGGGTCGATCTGATGACGGTGACGGAATCCCGCCTCGGCAAACGTGGCGGCGAAGAGCACCGCGGCCGTGGCGGCGAGCGAACAGAGCAGAACGGGCTTCAGGCGAATCATGGGAGAGAACCTCCGTGGCAGAGACTGGGGACCGCCGGATCCTTCGAGCGACGGTGGAACCGGGATGCAGCCTCGGTTCCACGCAACTCTGGCACACCCCTGGGGGATGTCAAAAACAGCCGGACCAGGCCGGATAACCGCGCCAGCCAGGCGCACGATCCGCGGCTGTTGCCTCGCCGGAGAAGCCCAACGCCGTGAGGCGGAGCGCGATACCGGCACCGCTACGCCATCATCTGCCGGAAGCGGTTGAAGAGATACGCCGAGTCGTGCGGCCCGGCGGCGGCTTCGGGATGGTATTGAACGCTCGCGGCGGCGGCCGTCTTGTGCCGCAACCCCTCGATGGTGCCGTCGTTGAGGTTGCGGTGGGTGACCTCGAGGTCGGCCGGCAGCGAGGCCTCGTCGACCGCAAACCCGTGATTCTGGGAGGTGATCTCCACCTTGCCCGTGGTGATGTCCATCACGGGCTGGTTGGCGCCGCGGTGGCCGAACTTGAGCTTGAAGGTCTTCGCTCCGCAGGCGAGGGCGAGCAGCTGGTGGCCCAGGCAAATGCCGAACATCGGCACCTTGCCGACGAGCCCCTTCACCGTCTCCACGCAATAGCCGAGAACCTCCGGATCGCCGGGGCCGTTGGAGAGAAACACGCCATCGGGCTCGAGTGCGAGCACCTCCGCCGCCGTGGCTCTGCCAGGCAACACCGTGACCTTGCAGCCGACGTTCACAAGATGCCGCGCGATGTTCCACTTCATCCCGTAATCGAGGGCCACCACGTGTTTTGTCGTGCGCGCCACGACCGGCGGCGGCAACTCGCCCCCTTCGGCCGGCTGCGGCAGCGGCCTGGCCCAGGCGTCGAGCGACTCCGTCCAGCTGCGGGGCCGTTCGGGCATCACTTCGCGGACCAGGTCGCGACCCACGAGAGCCGGCGCCGACTTCGCCATCGCCACGAGCTCCGCGGGATCGCGGACCTCGC
>JBPCTA010000011.1:0-9879 GCA_051006595.1 Pirellulales bacterium | reverse complement strand
CTTCCGGGGAGCGTCGACGCATGGCCCAGCGCTGCCTGATCCTGATGGCCGTGGTCGGCGTCGCGACCGCGGCGCTGGCGGCTGGTCCCGACCGCTACCTCGACCGGCCGGCCGACTGGTTTGCTGGCGATGACGGCAGCCGGATCGCCGACACGATCCTCACGCATCAGAGCGACCTCGGCGGATGGCCCAAGAACCGCGACACCACCGCGGCTCCGTTCACGGGCGACCGCAGCACCCTCCACCCCACGTATGACAACAGTGCCACGACCGACGAACTTCGGTTTCTCGCCCGGGCCTACGATGCCACGCACGAGCCACGGTTCCACGAGGCCTTCCTCCAGGGACTCGACTATGTCCTCGCGGGTCAGTATCCCAACGGCGGCTGGCCGCAGTCGTTTCCCCCTGGCGACGGCTATCCGCGGCACATCACCTTCAATGACTACACCATGGTTCGGCTGATGAACTTTGTCCGTGAGGTGGGCCGCGACGACGCCTACGCCTTTGTGGATGAGAAGCGTCGGGAGGCCGCGCGACGGGCCTTTGACCGCGGCATCGATTGCATCCTGAAGTGCCAGGTACGGACCGACGGCAGGCCGACGGTCTGGTGTGCCCAGCACGACGAGATCGACTTCCGGCCGCGGCCGGCCCGCTCCTACGAGCTCGTCTCCCTGAGCGGCTCTGAGTCGGTGGGGATCACCGAACTCCTCATGAGCCTCGACGATCCATCGCCACAGGTCATCGAGGCCGTGGAGGGAGCCGTTGACTGGTTCGGGAGAACCCGACTCACGGGCATTCGCATCGTCTCCCGGAAGGACAAGGACAGCCCTCGTGGCGTCAGCAGGTCTCTCGTGAATGACCCCGATGCCCCGCCGCTTTGGGCGCGGTTCTACGAGATCGGCACCAACGAACCGCTGATCGTTGACCGCGACGGCCGGCGGCGAGCGAGCTTCAACGATCTGAGTGCGGAGCGACGCAGCGGCTACTCCTGGTACAGCGACTGGCCGCGGGGGCTGCTGGAGACCGGCTACCCCGCCTGGAAGGCCCGGCTGTCGAAGGGATAGCCCTGTCCATGTCCCGCTGTGGATGTCGATCGCGGACAACTCGTCTATCCGCCGCCGGGCTCACGGCGCCCAAGACGAAGGAACGCGAGTGCGATGGCGGCCACCGGCACGCCGGCATCTTCCGCCGGCTTCGTGATCTCGACGGTGCTCCTGCGGGTGTCCCTGTCGACGCCCAAGCCCTATGACGTGGTGCTGGCGTTGATCGCGATGCTCTACGGCCTGGCCGTGCTCGCCGTGTTCGCCTGCTTCACCGCGATCGAGCGGAAGCGGGAAGCCGCGGTCATGGCAGGCCATGCCGGGCCGCCCAGGCCGAGGCCCGATTGAAGGCCACCGCCAGGATGGCCGAGCCGGCGGCATAGAAGAGCGGCGTCGCGCCGTAGGCGGCATCTTTTGGATTGATCGCGACCAGCAAAAACAGGACGACCGCCGTCACGCTCGTCAGCGACAGACCGGTGAACGCGATACTCCAGGCTTCCCACTTCATGACGAGACTCCGTGGTCGATCATCGAACGCTGAACAACCGGCTCACGTCCTGCCGTCGCACCGCGATGGGAAGGGCGTGAGCGGACGTTCTTCACACGATACTCTACACTCCGACAGCAGTTGTTCGGCTGTGGCGAGGGCTCGCCGGGCCGGGTCATCGAGCTTGATTCGCCGACCTGCTCCGGTTGGCACGAGCATCGCGAGGGCCAACAGCCTCAGTTTCCTGAGCGTCGAGACGCGTGCCCGTTCGTCGAGTACCTGAAAGTCGCGCTGCCTGATCCTCGTTCCGATCGCATGATAGATCCGTGCCGCCGCCCGGACGGCCAGGCGGGAATCGCGATCCAGCCCGCCGATGCCGGCCTCCCCTGCCATGTAGTAGCCGTCGGCGACCTCGAGGATCGTCCGCACGCCTTGCTGCACCCGCTGTGGGTCGGGCGGCCCGGCACCGGGCTGCAGGCCATCGGTCCATTCAACCGGCAGGTAGCAGCGGCTCCGCTGCCAGTCTTCCGCCACGTCTCGGGCGATGTTGGTCAGCTGCATGCCCATGCCGAGCGCCGCGGCATGGGGGAGATGGCGGCGATCCTCGAGGCCGAGGATCGGACACAACAGCACGCCGACGGCCCCGGCGACCCGAAAGCAATACCGCAGGAGGTCGGCCTCGTGAAAGCCGGCCGCCGGAGTGAGGTCTGACCGCATTCCCTCGAGCAGCGCCAGCGCCGCCCCGAGCGGCAGTTCGTGACGGCCGACGAGATCCGCCAGCCAGCGGCTTTCGTCTGCGATCGGGCTCTCGCCGGCGGCGATCCGGCGGATGTCCTGCGTAGCCCGTTCGACAAACTCGAGTGCCTCCTGCGGTGAGGCGGCGGCATCGACGCCGTCGTCGCACCACCGACACCAGGCGTAGAGCCGCTCGACGTCGGACCGTTTGCTGGCGGGCAAGAGCCGGCTGGCGAACGAAAACGAGCGGCTGTGACGTCGGATCGACTCCCCCGCAGCCGGGCCGCTAGCTGACGATGACATGGTAGTCGGCCGCGATCGTGTCGCAGGTGGCCTTGGCAGAGTTGACCACGCCGGGCACGCCGGCCCCTGGATGGGTGCCCGCCCCGACCAGGTAGAGCCCCGGGATGTTTGGGTCGCGGTTATGAGGGCGGAAGTAGGCCGTCTGCGTGAGCGTTGGGGCGACCGAGAAGGCGGAGCCATGGTGGGCGTTGAACCGTCCCGCGAAGTCGGCGGGCGTGAAGTGCCGCCGGGTCACGATCGCGTCGCGGACTCCCGGCAGGTGCGGCTCGAGCGACTCGAGAATGGCGTCACCGTAGCTGGGAGCCACCACCTCCCAGTCGATCGCCGCGTTGCCCAGGTGCGGCACCGGGCTGAGCACGTAGAACGATTCGCCCCCAGGCGGCGCCATGCCCGGGTCGGTGACCGTGGGGGCGTGAAGGTAGAGGCTGAAGTCGGCGGGCAGGCGGTGGCCGTGGAAGATGTCTCGCAAGAGCCCCTGGAACCGCGGCCCGAACAGGATCGTGGGGTGGGCCAGATTCGGGTACCGCCGGTTGGTGCCGAAGTAGAGCACGAACAGCGACATCGACCAGGCCATGCGGTCGAGCCGCCGCTGCCGGCGGCGGGCCGCATCGACTCCGCGATAGAGCCTGGCGTAGGTGTGGTGGACGTCGGCGTTCGAGACGACCACGGCAAACGCCTCCGGTGGTCCGCCGGCGGCGTGGACAATATGCCTGGTCGTGTCGCCGGCAGTCTCGAGCGCGACTCGGTCGACCGGGGCCTCGAGCCGAAGCGTGCCGCCGAGATCCTGGAAGAGACGCACGAGGCCGCGGACGAGGGCGCCGGTGCCTCCCTCGGGAAAGAACACGCCCCACTTCCGCTCGATCCAATGGATCAAGGTGTAGATAGAACTCGTCTCCAGCGGATTGCCGCCGACGAGCAGGGGGTGGAAGCTGAATGCCTGCCGGAGGTGTTCGTCCTTCATGAAGCGGGAGACGGTCGCGTAGACGCTTCGGTCTGCCCGCAGGCGGGCCAACTGCGGGGCGGCTCGGATCATGTCGGTGAAGTGGAGAAACGGGACGGCACCGAGTTCCTCGTATCCCTTGGCGAACACCTGCCGAGCATAGTCGGCGAACCGCCGGTAGCCATCCACGTCGGCGGGGTTCACCCGTCGCACCTGCTCGATCAGCCCCGCCTCGTCGGCGACGTAATCGAAGGCCACGCCGTCGCTCCACTGGAGCCGGTAGAGCGGGCTGACCGGCAACAGGCGGACGTAGTCGGCCATTCGTCTGCCGGAGAGCGCGAAGAGTTCCTCCAGACAGTGCGGCGCGGTGATCACGGTCGGCCCGGCATCGAAGATATAACCGCCATCTTCGTAGACGGCGGCCCGGCCGCCGGGCTGATCCTGAGCCTCGTAGCAGACCGTCTCGAAGCCCATCGACTGCAGGCGGATGGCCGCCGCCAGGCCGCCAAAGCCACTGCCGATCACGGCTGCCCGCCGGTGCGGGCCGACGCCAGAGCAGGGGGGGCGATTCCCGGCGACGGTCGCGAGGCTCACGGAAGGGCCTCTGCCTTCGTCGGCTCGCCGGCGATCCTCAGGACGTCGCAGACACCGGCCAGCGAATCGGCTTCGCAGCCTACGCCCTGCGCCGTGAGCCTGTCGATCGCCCGGTCGAGTCGGGCGTTGATCGCGGCCGCCCCCCGACCGTGAGTCGCATCGAGCAGATCCTTGGCCAGCGAGCGGAACGTGGCCGGCTCTTCTTGCGAACGCCGCAGGCGAAGTTGCCAGGCCGCGAACTGCCCGGCCGACACCTCGCGGGCGGCCCATGCCCAGGGCCAGGTGACGCGGCGGTTGCGGAGATCGTCGGACCGTTCCGATCCGGCGAGCAGATCACGGAGTTCATCGAGGTCGTTTTTCATCTGCAGACAAATGCCCACTCGGCAGCCGAAGGCGGCAACGGCCTGCAGCGTCGGTGGATCTCCGTGTGCGGCGTGGGCTCCGCACCAGGCGGCCAGTGACGCGAGCCGGCCGGTCTTCCAACGCGAGATCACCAGGGCCGTCACCTGGGCCTGCCATGGCGTGACCTCGTCCACCCGAGTGGCGAGATCGACGGCCTGACCCTCGTGACACTGCCGGCCCACGGCGATGAACCGACCCATGAGCGCCGCCGACCGGACGGGGTCCTCCCAGGCAGCTGCCGCCAGTTCCAGTGCCCGGAAATACATCCAGTTGCCGGCGTTGACGGCCCGCGCCGCGCCGATCACCCGGTGGAGTGACGGCTGTCCGCGGCGGGTGAGCGAGTCATCCTCGAAATCGTCGATGACGAGCGAGCCAGCGTGCAGCATCTCGACCGCATCCACGATCAGCGCCGGCGCCGCGGTGCGGCCGCCGGCAAAAGCGTAGGCCCGCTCGAGCAGGGTGGCCCGCAGCCGCTTGCCGCCCACTCCGGGATAGAGGTCGGGGGCCAGTTGGAGGGCCTTTGACCAGCCATGCCGCGTGCTGGCGGTCTGCTGCGTCGGGCCGGCGAAACCAAGGGGATGTGCGGTCATGTCGGCACCGGCCCTGGGAGTGAGACGAACGACCTGGCAAACCGGATGGGGGCGAGGCCCATCGGCGGCCAACCGAGCACGATTCGGGCCGCATCGGTGAACGTGAAGCGATGGGCGTAAAACCGCGAGATGCGCTCTGCGGGCAGCACGCGATAGAACCGCTGGAAGATCTTCCAGCGGTCTTCGGGCCTGACCAGGCAAAAGAGCAGCCGGTTGAGAAAGCGGGCGAATCCCCGCCGCAGCCGGTCCTTCGCGGCTGCCGAGGCGACCTCGGCAGCGATCTGGTCCACGCGAGCCCGGGACACGAGCTCCGCGAAGCGAACCGCCAGCGGCATCGAGTATCCCGTGGCGGCGTGGTACCAGCCGCCGGCATAGCCGCCGGCCAGGGACGGCCCTTCGTGCCCGGCTGGTGCCGCGTAGGGCATCGGCAGACATCCCTGCTCAGTTCGAATCAGTTGCGCCGATCCCGCGCCGGCCTCGGCCAGCCGCAACGAGATCAGCTCGGTGGCCCGCGCTTCGTCACACACCGGCTCCTCGTGGAACCGCGTGTATTCGAGCAGCACTCGCTCAGGTCCGAGTGGCAGCTCGTAAAGAAACTCGAAGCCACCGGTCTGGTCCGGCCGGACATCCATGACCGTCGGTTCCGCTGCCGGCCAGCGCCGAGCCGTCTGATACTCATGGCCGACGAAGGTCTGATAGCCCACTCCTCCCGACGGCGCTGCCGTGCGTCCACGACAGTCGATGACGGTGCGGCAGAAAACGTCGGCATTCCCACCGAGCCTCACGGCGGTCGGCGAGAGGATCTCACACGACTCACCGGTGCGAATGACGAGCCGGCCTGCGCGAGTCGGGCCGGACTGTGCGTCCGCCAACGCCAGCGTGGCCTCGCGGAGCCGCTCGGACGTGATCGTCGCGTAGGGAATTTCGACCCGCCGTGACAGCGCGGGAAACCTGACGCGATAGCCGGGCCAGCGGTGGGCGACCAGCGGGTCGAACCAGCCCCGCGCCTCCTCGGCGACGTCCGTCTCGTGAAACGACCAGGTGTGATTGCCGCAGAGTTCATCAGCCCGTTCCAGGAGCAGGACGGCCGCCTCCGGCCGGTGCCAGGCCAGGGCATGGGCCAGCAGACAGCCCTGGAGGCCGCCGCCCACGAGACAAAAGTCGAAGTCAGGGGCCGGTGTCATGCGGGGCTCCCGACGCGGAGCGGCTGCGTCGTCCGCCGGCGGGCAGGCGACTCGAACAGCGGGATCATGCCGTGCAGCAGCAGGTGCGGCATGGCCACGGCGCTCAAGCCGACGAAGGTCGCCCGAACAAGCATAGCGTTCCAGCCTTGCCCTCTGAGCACGAGCCACGCCGTCAGACCGATCAGCGCGATGGCCCCCACGGTCAAGGGCGCGAGGCTTCTGGCGAGCTCCGTCCAACTCTCGCCGAGTTCGATGCGGAGTCGCCTCAAGCCCCGGGCCGAGTGCCAGGCACAGAAATAAACCGGAAAGCTCATCAGCGGGCTCACGACGGCGCAGAGCGTCACCAGCGATGCGACCAGCACGTTATCCGTGAGTAAGATCCGCCGCATTCGGCCGGTGCGTCGGGCGGCCGCGAAAACCTGAAGCCCCCAGGCGGCCGCCGCGATCGCCAGCATGACCCATGAACAGGCCGTCAGCAGGATGGTAGCCCGGTCGATCGACGGCCCGGAGCCCCCAGGCGCGGCGAGGCCGAGGATCGTCGCGACCTCCCCGGCGTGAAAGACCAGGGTTGTCCAGATCACGAGTCCTCCGCGTGCGAGTCGAAACACCGGCCGAAGGCCCCGCGGACCGATCGGCAGCCGCGGCTCTTCCTGGCCGAAGTGCCACGCGGAAGCCAGGAAGAACGCAACGATCGTGGCGGCCGGCGCCACGAACCAGCCGCAGACGACCGCAACCGCAACCGCCAGGTATCCGGCCAGAAACACCGGCAGCCACGCCACGCCCAGGACCGGTTCGAGCCGCGGCCGCGCGAAGCGATGGTCGGCCGCCCCGTGAGGCAGGCCGACCACCGCGACGAGCAACGCCAAACCGGCGGCAGCGACGCCAGCCATGGACTCTGGAAAAAAGCACGCGGCCCCGATCATTGCCCAGCAGAGCGAGATCACCGAGGCCGCGTGCATATCATCTGCCTTCCTCGCGAAGGTGGAGCCGATCAGGTCGTGCCCTAGGCATCGTACCCCGCCGACTTCGTGCTCTTCGCCCGGGCGATCAGGTAGATGAGCACACCGAAGCCGGCCTTGGCGGTCATGTCGGCAATCGCGTAGCCGATCTGCAGACCGACGACGCCATTGGCCCCGACGATTCCACTGGCCGCATCAGCGGTGCCAGCCTTCGCAGCGAGCGCCTCTGGCGTGCCGCCGAGTGCATAGGCGATCGGGTACACCGCCCAGGTGACCAGAATGACCAGACGAGCGATCTCGAGGAGCCGGCGGGCCGCTGGCGGCTGACTATCGAGTGACTTCGTCAGTTCCGTCCAGAGCACGTAGAGGATGTAGAAGAACGGGATCGAGGACAGGCCGCCCCAGATCACACGCTCGGACCACCGTGCCGGATCGGAGATCACCTCGCCGGGATATCCGAGCGCGATCATCAATGCCGCCGCGATGACCAGTCGAGTGAGCAGGCTCGAGGCCTTGGCTGCCGGCAGCCGGAGGACCGCCACGAGTTCAACCATGAGCAGCGGCACGGTGAGAATCCAGTCGGCGTAACGATAGAAGTCGTTAAAGGCCGCACCCGTGCCCTTGTACCCACCGTCTGCCAGCGCGTAAGCACCGTGCCAGCTGTGGCGAATCATGAAGTAGTGGTAGCAGGCGATCGAAACCACGATGCCCGACACCAGCAAGGCCGGCCGGTATTCCGCGTCGACGTGCGCCCGGGACATATAGAGGAACAGCGCCGCTGCCCCCATCGTCGCGACGGTCATCGAAAAGATGTTGTCCACCGCGTTGTATTGGAAGACCGACAAGTCGGGCATTACCGCTCCCAGCAGAAAGGCACCTTCGAACATCGCTTCACCTGTTTCGATGGAGTGAAAAAGAGTTGCCATCACCGGACGATTTGGCGACGGCCAGAAGTTGAGGAAAGGATAGCGGATAGCCCAGTCATTGACAGGGTCATCCCTCAATACACCTCGGCGAACATGCCTCTCCGCCGGCGGACCAACCTCGTTTGACGCGACGCGGCGACCCGCTCTAGGATCCCTTGGAGGGGTGGGTGACCTCTTCTCTGCGGGCCCTCCGGGATGATTCGCTTGGAACAGTCTCCGTATCCAGCTGAGTCCCTGCCACGTCGTGGTGGCCTGCCGTGGCGGCCGGTGTTCGCCGCCTGGGCCATGACGGCCGCGCTCTGGTGTGAGACGAGGCACGTTCACGCGGCGGCCTATCCGTCGGCGGCCCAGATCAGCGATCGTTATTCGTCCAGCACGATCAGCATCCGGCTGGCCGACGCCTTCGTGGCCCCGAAGTCGGCGACCGGGGCGAGCGCGACCTCCTCCCAGATTGCCCGAACGAACTTCCTTCGTTCTGAGCCGATCGACACGCTCGCTGATTCCCGGTTCTTTGCCAACGACATGAACGGCACGCTGTCGATCGTCGATCGGACGACCGGAAGCTTCGCTACCTACCTCGACTTCAATGCCATCTTCAGCGGGACGGGCACGGGCCGCTTCGACGCCGACCCGGGCTACGCCGCGGGGCTCGTGACGATGCAGTTCGACCCTGCCTACGCCGCCAACGGCAAGTTTTACACGGTGCACACCGAACTGGGGCCGGGCTCGACCACGGAGTACCGGCAGGCTGTCCTCACCGAATGGCGCGACACGAATGTGTTCGATGCCGTGTTCTCGGGCTCACGGGCCGAGGTGCTGCGGGTTCAGTATTCATCCCGCATTCACCCACTCGGCGACATCGGTTTCAATCCCGCGGCCACCGACCCGACGCATCCCGACTGGCGGGCGATGTATCTGAGCAGCGGAGACGGCGGGGCCGGCGAGAGTGCAGGGACGCTCCGCGACGCGCCGCAGCGCCTGGATTTGCTCGTCGGTAAGATCCTCCGCATCCGCACCGACGACACGGCCACGAACGGCAGCTTCACGGTGCCCCCGGACAATCCCTTTGCCACCGCTCCGAACGGGGCGAACCCCGCCGTGTTCGCCCTAGGGCTTCGCAATCCCCATCGGCTGAGCTGGGACCTTGATGACTCGGGTGTAGCGCGTGGGCTGATCGCCGATATCGGCCTGCATGCCTACGAGGAGATCAACCTGCTCGCTTCAGCCGCGAACTACGGGTATTCGAAGATCGAGGGAAACCAGGTGCTCGGTAGCAACAATGCCGTCTCGAGCGTCACGCTTCCGAGCACGCTGCCCCTGCTCACAGCCTCAGGCACCTTCGGGGCCGGCATCGCCCCCACCTATCCGGTCGCGATGTACAGCCACCGTGATGGTGACGCGATCAGCGGAGGCTTCGTCTACCGCGGCCTGGAAATCCCGGCCCTGCGAGGCAAATACGTCTTTGGCGACATCTCGACCGGCCGGCTGTTCTATACCGACCTTGGCGACATGCTCGCCGCCAACGATGCCAGTCCTGATACCACTGCCCCGATTCACGAGTTCAACGTTTTTTACAACGACCCGACCGGGACCGACGGCGTGCGGTCGCGGCGGGTGTTTGACGTCGTGCGGGACCGCTGGGATCTCCGCAACGAAACCGCCACGGGGAGCACGGCCTTCGCGGGCGTTGCCGACGGCGACCTGCTCCCTGGCAGCGCC
>JBPCTA010000010.1:0-5646 GCA_051006595.1 Pirellulales bacterium | reverse complement strand
CGCATCGCCAGCGAGAAGCCGGCCCCCATGCTCGAAAACTCCTGGATCGCGCGGAGCCGCTTGGCAGCCGTCGAGGTGAGCCGGGCCGTTTCGTCGACCAGCAGATAGCACCAGGCGCGGTGATGCGAGCGGCCCACGCGGCCACGGAGTTGGTGCAGGTCGGCGAGTCCGTAGATGTCGGCCTCGTCGATGAAGATCGTGTTGGCCTTCGGGATGTCGAGGCCGCTCTCGATGATCGTGGTGGCCAGGAGAATGTCGGTCGTGCCCGCCACGAACGAGAGCATCGCCTCCTCAAGTTCCGACTCCGAAAGCCGGCCGTGCACGATGCCGATGGTCGCCTCCGGCACGATCTGCGAGATCCGGTGCGCGACCTTCTGGATGTCGTGGATCCGGTTGTGCACGAAAAACACCTGCCCGCCGCGGGAAAGCTCCCGCTCGATGGCGTTGCGCACCAGGGCCGTGTCCCAGCGGGCCACCCGAGTCTCGACGGCGATCCGGTTGGTCGGCGGCGTGGTCAGGTTCGAGATGTCGCGGATCCCGAGCATCGACATGTGGAGCGTGCGGGGGATCGGCGTGGCCGTCATCGTGAGCACGTCCACGCTCGCGCGAAGGGCCTTGAGTCGCTCCTTCACGTCCACGCCGAACCGCTGTTCCTCATCCACGACCACGAGTCCGAGATTGGCGAAGTGGATGTCGGATTGCGCAAGACGGTGGGTGCCGATCACGATGTCAACCGTCTTCCGCGCCAGCCCTTCGAGGGTCTCCCGTTCCTCGGCGAGGGGCGTGAGGCGCGACAGGCAGCGGATCGTGAAGGGAAACTCCGCGAACCGCGCCGTGAAGGTGCGGCGGTGCTGCTCGGCGAGCACCGTCGTGGGCACGAGCACGGCCACCTGCGCCCCCGACTCTGCCGCCTTGAAGGCCGCCCGCATGGCGAGCTCCGTCTTGCCATAGCCGACATCGCCGCAGAGCAGCCGATCCATCGGCCTGGCCCGCTGCATGTCCTCGCGGATCGACTCCATCGCGGTGAGCTGATCGGGCGTCTCGTCGAACGGAAACGACTCCTCGAACTGCCGCTGCCAGGGCGTGTCGGGAGGAAAGGGGATGCCGGGGCGGCTTTCCCGCGTGGCCTGCAGCCGGATCATGTCGGCGGCCATGTCGGCTACCGCCTTCTGCACGGCGAGCTTCTGCTTCTCCCACGACGCGCCGCCGATCTTGGCGAGCTTCGGCGCGAGCTTCGTGCCGCCGACGTATTTCTGGACGAGCTCGATGCACGAGGCCGGCACGTAGATCCGCGTGCTCTCGGCGAACTCGAGGTCGAGGAACTCCTCGGTGCGGCCGTGCTTCTCGAGGAGCTTCAGCCCCTTGTAGCGGCCGATGCCGTGCGACACGTGGACGACGTAATCCCCCTCGTGGAGATCGAGGAAGGTGTCGATCGCGCGGGTGAGCCGTTGCTTCGTCGGCCGCCGGGCCACCTCTTCGCGACGGAAGAGCTCGGCACTCGACACGAGCACGAGCTTCTCAGGCACCAGCCGGAAGCCGGCCGAGAGATGCCCCCGCGCGAAGTGCAGCCGCTTCGTGCGGGCCGGCGCCGAGTCGGCGAGAAGTTCGCCCAGCCGCTTCTCCTCGGCCTCCGACGGCGCGACGATCCACACCTCCTGATCCTTGCCGACCGTCTCGAGCTCCTCGCGCACCCGCTCGAGCACGCCAGTGAACCGCTCCACGCTCTCCACGGCCAGCGTCGCCGTGGCATCGAGGCTCGACGATGCGACGGCATCGAGGGCCACCGAGGGGAAGCGGTGAATCCTGGCAAACACCTCCTCCGGATCGATCAGCCCCGAGACGGAGCCGAGCCGCTGGTGCATCCGCTTCGCCTCCTCGGCCAGTTCGCCCGGTTCGACGAGGGCAAACGCCGACCCCGACGGGAGCAACTCCGCCAGTTGCGTGTGCCGGGGGCCGCTGGTCACCGCGAGCGCCGTGAGATCGACGCTCTCGACCGTGGCCACGCTCCGTTGGGTGACCGTGTCGAACGTGCGGAGCGACTCGATCTCGTCGCCGAAGAGATCGATGCGGACGGGCCGATCCCAGTCGGCGGCGAAGAGGTCTACGATTCCGCCGCGGCGGGCGAACGTGCCCGGCGTGTCGATCGCATCGACCAGCCGCCAGCCCCGAGCACCGAGCCAGTCGGCGAGTTCCTCGGGGTCGAGCCGGCCCCCCACGGCGAGCCGGCGCGTGCCGGCCTCGATTTCGCGGGGATCGGCGAGCGGCACGAGCAGCGCCTGGATGCTCGTCACCACGAGCGGCGGTCGCGCTGCATCCGGTACCGTGAGTCGTTTGACCACCGCCAGCCGTTCCGCCTCGGCTGGATCCTCGGCCGCTGAATCGTCGTCGCCGAAGCTCTCGACGGCGGGGAGCAGCACGGCCGGCGCGTCGCTGAAGAGCGCCATGTCATCGAGAAAGTCATCGGCCTCCGCGGCATGCGGCAGGACGACGACGAGCGTGCCGGCCTCCGTCGATCGGGCTCTGACAAGTGCCGCCACGGCGAGCGCAGACGCCGATCCCCAGGTTCCGCCGATCGTCCCGCCGTGCCCCTCGCGGAGGCTGGCGACGACATCGGCGAACCCGCGGTGCGACTCCAGTGTTTCAGCCAGGCCGGGCAGGCGCTCGGCCGTCGTGCGGGCTTTTTTCGCCACGGACTCCTCGGGCAGTCGGGCAGTATAGACAGCCCGAGTGCAGCGCGACTGAGGCGGTGCCGGATGAGTTCGCCGGAGGTGGGCCTGCGTTGGCCGCGTGGCCTGTACAAGCCGACCGGCCGTAAGGCCGCGGGCAGTCCTGCGCTTGGCTCCGGGGCTCGGTCTTCAATCCGGGAAAAGGAGAATATATGGGTCACCCTATTGCCAGGCTCTCGTTCGGCCAATCACAGGGGCCATGAACCGGGCTATCCTTCCGTAACCACGAATTGTGTTCCCAGAGGCTCATCCACATGAAGATCGTGCGTTTCGTATCCGGCGGCGCGGAGCAGCTCGGCAGCCTGCACGACGACGGCTGTGTGACCCTCCTCGAGGGCGACCTCTTCGGTCCGCTTCGCGACACCGGCCGGCCCGTCACGATGGACAAGCTCCTGGCGCCGCTCGAACCCCGCGACATCCTCTGCGTCGGCCTCAACTACAGGCAGCATGCCGCCGAGACAGGTGCGGAGCTGCCGGCCCATCCCGTGCTGTTCATGAAAAACTCGGGCGCCGTCCAGAATCCAGGCGATCCGATCTTGCTGCCACGGTTTCTGCGAAGCGAGAAGGTTGATTACGAGGCGGAACTGGCCGTCGTGATCGGCACGACCTGCCATAACGTCCGCCGGGAGGATGCCTTCGCCCATATCCTCGGCTACACCTGCGGCAACGATGTGAGCGGCCGCGATTGGCAGCGAAATGGCGGGGGCGGCCAGTGGTGCCGCGGCAAGTCGTTTGCCACGTTTTGTCCGCTCGGTCCGGCGCTCGTGACGACCGACGAGATTCCCGACCCGGGTGCCCTCGGCATCCGCACGCTCCTCAATGGCGAGGTGATGCAGGATTGCACCACGGCCGACATGATCTTCGACGTGCCCGCCATCGTGGCCTTTCTGTCGGCCAGCATGCTTCTGCGGCCAGGCACGGTGATCCTCACCGGCACACCGCACGGGGTCGGCATGGCCCGCACGCCCCCCGTCTTTCTGCAGCCGGGCGACACCGTGACGGTTGAGATCGACCGCATCGGCCGCCTCACCAATCCGGTCGCCGAAGAGCCCCTGTGATCGCCCGGCGGGGGCGTTCTGCCCGGCCGTGAGTCGACGGAAACCCCGCATGGGCAGCCACTTGCGTCGGGGGCGAGTTTTTTAGGCGGTTTTTATGGTGTATGGTTGAAGGCTCATTGTCGGCACCGCCCAGTCCCGTCCCCATGTCTCGGCCCCGTCCCGTTCAAGGATTTAGGAGCATTACTCATATGGCCACCGTGTCCCGCCAGTCGAAAGCATCCGAAGCCTTCGTGTCCGGGGCCGATGTGGTCGTCGCGTCGCTCATCCGCCACGGCGTGGACGTGATCTTCGCCTATCCGGGCGGTGCAAGCATGCCGCTCCATCAGGCACTCACGCGATCCAAAGACCAACTCCGCACGATCCTGCCGCGGCACGAGCAGGGAGGCGCCTTCGCCGCCCAAGGCTATTCGCGGGCTACTGGCCGGCCGGGCGTGTGCATGGGCACCAGCGGCCCCGGGGCGCTCAATCTCGTCACGGCCATCGCCGATGCCAAACTCGACAGCATCCCGATGGTGATCCTCACCGGGCAGGTGGGCACGAGCGTGATCGGCACCGACGCGTTTCAGGAAACGCCGATGGTCGAGGTCTGCCGGGGAATCACCAAGCACCACTATCTCGTGACCGACGCCAACGACATCGCCCGCGTGATGAAAGAGGCATTTTACATCGCCACGACGGGCCGCCCGGGCCCGGTGCTCGTGGATCTCCCGAAAAACATCCAGCTTGCCCAGATCGTGCCAGACTACGACTGCCCGATGAACCTGCCGGGCTACCGTCCCGAGAGCCGCAAGCCGGCCCCCGCCGAGCAGATCGCTCAGGTGGCGGCCGCGATCAAGCGGTCGAAGCGGCCGGTGCTCTATGCCGGCGGCGGCGTGATCGCCTCCGATGCCTCAGACGAACTCCGTACGCTTGCCCGCAAGACATGCATCCCGGTCACGATGACGCTCATGGGTCTCGGCGCCTATCCGGGCGACGACGTGCTGTCGCTCGACATGCTCGGCATGCACGGCAGCGTGTATGCCAACTACGCCGTGGACGAGGCCGACCTGCTAATCGCGGTGGGCGTGCGATTCGACGACCGGGTGACGGGCAAGGTCGAGGCCTTCGCCGAGCACGGGTTCATTGTCCACATCGACATCGACCCGTCCGAAATCAACAAGAACAAACTCGTGCACGTGCCGATCGTGGCCGACGTCAAGGCAGCCCACGGGCAACTCAACGCGATCGTCGAGCCGCCGACGGCCGACCTCGCTCCATGGCATGCCCGGATCGCCGAGTGGAAGAAGGAAGATCCCTTCTCTTACGACACAACCTACCCCGGCATCCTCGCCCAGGAAGCCATCGCGGCGCTCTCACGGCTCACGGCCGATCGCGATACCGTGATCTCCGTCGGCGTCGGCCAGCACCAGATGTGGGCCGCACAGTTCTACAAGTTTCGCCAGCCGCGAACCTGGCTCTCGTCGAGTGGCCTCGGCACGATGGGCTTTGGCATGCCCGCGGCGATGGGGGCCAAGGTCGCCCGCCCCGACGCTCTCGTGGTCGACATCGACGGTGACGGGAGCAACTTGATGAACATCCAGGAACTCGCGACCTGCAAGACCGAAGACATCCCGATGAAGGTGCTGCTCCTCAACAACCAGCATCTCGGCATGGTGGTGCAGTGGGAGGATCGGTTCTTCAAGGGCAACCGAGCCCACACCTACCTCGGCCCGGTCCATCATCCCGAGGCGCAGGGCCAGGGCGACGGCATCTCCCCCGACAGCCGCTATCCCGACTTCGTGGCCGTGGCGAAGGGCTTCGGCTGGCAGGCTGAGACGATCGCCGGGCCGAAGGATCTCGAGCCGGCGCTGCGGCGGCTCATC
>JBPCTA010000009.1:0-8642 GCA_051006595.1 Pirellulales bacterium | reverse complement strand
CGATCTGCGGTGAGCCCGCGGCCGCCATGGGATTCGGATACAGCCGAGCCTGAACGGCCTTGCCCCGGGCCGACTCGATGGCCGCGCGTGCGGCCCTGAGCTTTGGATGACTCTGCTCGGCCAGCATCGTGAACTCGGCGAGTGTTCGCGGAGCGGGACGGTCGAGCGGCGCGGCGGCGACGGTGGCGTCGAGAGGGGCCGCGGGTTCGCCTCGGAGCGTCACCCCCGGCTCAGCGACGCTGAGCGAAGGTCCCGGCTGCCCCCAATCCTCCGCGTTGCCCGGGGTCGAAGTCACTGCCAGACAGGCGATGACCAGCAGACACATCGATGTCGGTGGCCGCGCGTGCAAGCGAATGGGAAGCGTGAATGCCATGGCGGGAGGCTGCGGACACGATGGAACGAAACTCCTGTGTCATCGACATGCACGACCGGGCCGGTTGATCCTTTGACACAGGCTGGCGGAATGGCGGCCGGACAACGGCGTCTGCGCAACTTGGAGAAACGTAAGGTCGAATCGCCGTGTTTCCCAGACTGCCCCGGCCTCCGATTCGTGGTCCGGGGGAAGTCGTGGTGCTACAATCGATCGTTCATCAACCACCACAGCCCCGTCTGTTTCGAGCACACAGGATTGGTTCGCGACGCGTGCAACTCGGGAGCCAATCCGCCGGGCCGCGGCTGGTGATTCCAGAGCCTGCGGCGACGAGGTGCCGCGAGCGGGTTGTCGTCCCGGAAAGACGTCTCGCATGGGTAGCAGCACCGCTGCGATTCGCTGTCTCGGTGCCGTTATCGTGGTGGCGTTTGCTGCCGTCGGACCGGCGGCCACGCCCGTCCCCCTGTCGTCGACGCCCCCGAAACTCTCGTTTGACCGCGATATCCGACCGATTCTTTCCGACAACTGCTTTGGCTGCCACGGCCCGGACGGCGGCCATCGGCAGGCCGGTCTGCGGCTCGATCTCCAGGCCGGTGCGGTCGCGGAACTCGACAGTGGGTCGAGGGCGATCGTGCCGGGTCACGTTGAGGAGAGCGAACTCGTCGCCCGGATCGAGTCGGACGATCCCGATCTAGTGATGCCGCCCCCGACGGCGAAGATCGGTCGGCTTTCCACCGAGCAAGTGGCCACTCTCAACCGCTGGATTGCCGAGGGGGGCGAGTATGAGCCGCACTGGGCGTTTGTGCCCCCAAGGCAGCCGGCGGCCCCCCCAAAATCCTGCGACCATGCGATCGACGAGATCGTGGCTGCGGCGCTCGCCGATCGCGGGCTCGCGATGCAGTCTGAGGCTGATCGATCCACGCTCATCCGGCGGGCCGCATTCGACATCACCGGCCTGCCGCCAACGCCAGCGGAGGTGGCTGCCTTCGTGGCCGATGACTCGCCCGAGGCCTACGAGCGGCTGCTCGATCGCCTGCTCGCGAGTCCTCGCTACGGCGAACGGATGGCGGCGGATTGGATGGATCTCGCCCGTTACTCCGACAGCTACGGCTTCCAGGTGGACCGCGAGCGGCCGATGTGGCCGTGGCGGGACTGGGTCATCGATGCCTTCAATCGCAATCTCCCCTGGAATGACTTCGTCACGTGGCAGGTCGCCGGTGATCTTCTGCCCGGCGCGACGGATGAGCAGGTGCTGGCGACGGCCTTCAATCGGTTGCACCAGCAGGAATCCGAGGGAGGATCGATCGAGGAGGAATACCGCGTCACCTACGTCAACGACCGAGTGACGACCTTCGGCACGGCCTTTCTCGGCCTCACGCTCGAGTGTTGCCGATGCCACGACCACAAGTTCGATCCGCTTTCGCAGCGCGAGTTCTATCAGCTCTTTGCCTTCTTCGACGACGTCGACGAGGCCGGGCTCTACTCCTTCTTCACGCCCGCGACGCCGACGCCCAAGTTGCAGATGCTCGACGGTGCCGCCCGCAACGCGTTGGCTCAAGCCGAGGAAACCTGTGGCGAGGCGGCCGCGGAGGTGATGCGACTCGAGGATGAGGCCCGCCAGCGGGCCGCCGAATGGCTCGCAGGAAGAGGAGCCCCGGATTCTGTGTTCACCGCCCTCGACGATGCGGGCCGACTGCCGGGCGAGATCGTTCGCTACTCGTTTGACGACCGCGATACCGATGGCCGGTTCGTCAACTCGGCAGCCGCTTCAGCGGCCGAAGCGGCCCCGGCGGACGGTCAGGCAACTGATGAGACGCCAGCTCACGAGGATCTACGGGCGAAGTCGCCTGACGAAAATGTGCTGGTGGAAGGTCGCCAGGGGAGGGCGATCAAGCTCACGGGCGATCACCCGGTCGAAACACCCGTGGGCAACTTTCGTCGCAGCCATCCCTTCACGGTGGCGGCGTGGATCAATACGCCGGCCGTCATGGAGCGGGCGGTCGTCTTTCATCGCTCGAGAGCCTGGACCGATGCTGCCAGCCGGGGCTACGAGCTCCTCATCGACAAGGGGCATCTGCGGTGGTCGCTGATCCACTTCTGGCCGGGGGATGCGGCCAGCGTGCGGGTTGTCGAGCCGTTGCCGGTGGGAGAGTGGGTGCACGTCGCCGTGACCAGCGACGGTTCGGGACGGTCCGCCGGATTGAGGGTTTTCGTGAACGGGCATCCTGCCGCCGCCGAGGTGGTGCGGGACGGCCTTTCACGCGAGATCACCGGCGGAGGCGGCGACAGCATCACGATCGGCGAGCGATTCAGAGACCATGGCTTCAAGCAGGGGCTCGTCGACGACTTCCGGGTGTTCGACCGGGCCCTCGCGTCGCTCGAGGTGCGTGAGCTTGTCACGCCGGGGACGATGGCGGAGTGTCTGGGAAACCGCTCGCAGGGCGAGCTCGTTGCCGACTGGTTTGCCACCACGATCGATGAGCCAGCGGCCGCGAAACGGCGGGTGCTCGAGGATGCCCGCCGCCATCGCGACGGCGTTGCCGAGCAGCCGCAGGAAATCATGGTGATGCGGGAACTGCCGCAGCCGAAGACGGCCTATCTGCTGGAGCGGGGCGATTACGACAAGCGGGCGACGGCGGTGGAGCCGAATACACCCGCGATCCTGCCGCCGTTTCCGGCTGACCAGCCGAGAAACAGGCTGGGCCTCGCCCGCTGGCTCGTCGATCCAGGCCATCCGCTGCTCGCCCGGGTGACAGTCAACCGTCTCTGGCAGTCGCTCTTCGGCCTGGGGCTCGTGCAGTCGCCGGATGATCTAGGAAGCCAGTCAACGCGGCCCGAGTATCCGGCGGTGCTCGACGCGCTCGCGTGGTCGTTCTCCCATCCGGTCGCCGAAGGGGGCCTGGGCTGGGACATGAAGCGACTCGTCAGGGCGATCATGCTCTCCCGCACCTATCGGCAGCGGAGCATTGCTGACGTCACGACGATGGCCGACGATCCGCTCAACCTGTGGCTGGCCCGTGGACCGCGTCACCGTCTGCCGGCCGAGATGATCCGCGACGGTGTGCTTGCAGCCAGCGGCCTGCTTGTGGACCGCGTCGGTGGGCCGCCCGTGAAGACCTACGATCTTCCTGAGTCGTTCAAGCCGGCCGCCGCCGACACCGGCTCAGCCCTGTATCGACGAAGCCTCTACACATTCTGGCGGCGGACGGGCCCGGCGCCGGTGCTGGAGAGCTTCGACGTTCCCAAGCGGGTGGTCTGCGTGGCCCGACGCGACACCACCAACACTCCCCTGCATGCCCTGGTGCTGCTCAACGGTCCGCAGTTCGTCGAGGCAGCCCGCGTGCTTGCCGAGCGGCTCCTCGCCGAGCAGCGGAGTGATGCCGATTCGATGCTCGGCCAAGCCTATGAACTGTTGACAAGCGGCCTCCCAGACGACGCGCAGCGGCAGATCCTGCGGAGAATGCATGCTGAGCAACTGGAGTGGTATCGGGCCCATCCCGACGATGCTGCAGAGCTCGTCGCAGTCGGTCAGTCGCCGCCGCGAGAAGGTCTCCAGGCCGTGGATGTCGCGGCCCTGACGGGTGTCGTCAACGCCCTGATGAACTACGATGGCTGTGTGGTGAAGCGATGAAAAAACAACGGTGTCAGTTCCCGCATCAGGGCCACGTGAAAGCGGATTCTTATCCAGATTCACCGGATTTGGTGGCTGACACCTTGTCGAGTCGGCGGGAGTGGCTCTCCTCGTTTGGGATGGGCTTCGGCGGGCTCGCGCTCGCCGAGATGCTCGGACGGGCCGCCGCGGCGGAGCCGGCCGAGGCCGCGGGTGGTGGCGGGGGCGTGCTCGGCGGCTTTCACCATCCGCCGAAGGCGAAGCGGGTGATCTACCTCTTTCAGTCGGGGGGGCCGTCGCAACTCGACCTCTTCGACCACAAGCCGTTTCTCACGTCGAAGGATGGTGAGCAGTTGCCCGACAGCGTTCGTGGCGGACAGCGACTCACGGGTATGTCGGGGAATCAGAGTTCGATCCCGCTCGTCGGGTCGCCCTATGCGTTTGCTCAACACGGCCAGAGCGGCGCCTGGATGAGCGAGCTGCTGCCACACACCGCGGCCATTGCCGACCAGTTGTGCATCGTGCGGTCGATGCACACCGAGAGCATCAATCACGGCCCGGGCGTGACCTTCATGCAGAGCGGTTCTCAGATTCCCGGCCGACCGAGCATCGGCGCCTGGCTCGACTACGGGCTCGGCAACATTCATGACGATCTGCCCTCGTTCGTCGTCTTGATCACGAAGAACAAGACCGGCCAGCCCCTGATGTCGCACCTCTGGTGCGCGGGCTTCCTGCCGACCAGGCACCAGGCCGTGCGGTTTCGTTCGGGAGCCGATCCTGTGCTCTACGTGAGCAATCCGCCCGGCGTGTCGTCGAAGAATCGCCGAAGCCTCCTCGACGGGCTGCGGGAGCTCCACGAGCATCAGTTCACCGGCACGCCCGATGCCGAGATCACGGCCCGCATTGCCAACTACGAGATGGCGTTTCGAATGCAGACCAGCGTGCCAGAAGTGACGAACACGGCTGACGAGCCGCAGCATGTGCTCGACATGTACGGCCCCGACGTGAAGGACCCGGGCACCTTCGCCGCCAACTGCCTCCTGGCGCGGCGGCTCGCCGAACGGGGCGTGCGGTTTATCCAGCTCTATCACCAGGACTGGGACCATCACGGCGGCCTCAAGGGGGGCATCACGAGCGAATGCCAACAGACCGATCAGCCGGCTGCGGCGCTGGTGAAGGATCTTGCCAGTCGCGGCATGCTCGACGACACGCTCGTGGTGTGGGGAGGCGAGTTTGGTCGGACAAACTATTGTCAGGGCCTCTACAAGCCCGGCCAGGATTTCGGACGCGACCATCATCCCCGGTGCTTCACGATGTGGATGGCGGGCGGCGGCGTGAAGCCTGGAACGACCTACGGCGAGACCTGCGAGTATGGCTACAACATCGTCAGGGACGGCGTGCACGTGCATGACTTTCACGCCACGATGTTGCACCTGCTCGGCATCGATCACGAGCGACTGACCTACAAGTTTCAGGGCCGTCGCTACCGACTCACCGACGTTCACGGCAAGGTGGTCAGCGGCATTCTCGCCTGATGCCGGATGGGCAGACGTGGGTGCCAGTGAGTTGCCGTTTCCCAGCCTGCTAGCGGGGCGGGGAGAAACCGCGTTTCCGCATCAGGCCGTCGATGCGCGGATCGCGTCCGCGGAACGCGCGATAGCCTTCCGCGGGATCGATCGTGTTGCCGACGGAAAAGACGTGCCGTCGAAGCCGGTCCGCGACCGTGGTGTCCCACGGGCCGCCGGCCTCTGCGAACGCCTCCCAGGCGTCGGCGGTGAGCGTGTCGGCCCAGAGATAGCTGTAGTAGCCGGCCGAGTAGCCGTCGTCAGCGAAGATGTGGTTGAAGTGCGGCGTGCGGTGCCGCATCACGATCTCGACTGGCATGCCCAGGGTGTCGAGCGTCTGCGATTCGAATCGATCCGGATCGATCGGAGTGTCGCCCGCGAGGTGAAGCTTCATGTCGACGATCGCGCTTGCTAAAAATTCCACCGTTCGAAACCCTTCGTTGAATGTCGCCGCATGCTGGATCTTCGCGACGAGGTCCGCGGGAATCGGTCGGCTCGTCTCGTAATGCACGGCGAATCGATCGAGCACCTCTGGCGTCGAGAGCCAGTGCTCGAGGATCTGCGAGGGAAACTCGACGTAGTCGCGGGCGACGCGTGTGCCGGAGAGGGAGGGATACTCCACGTCGGAACAGAGACCGTGCAGGGCATGGCCAAACTCATGAAAGAGCGTGGTGGCGTCGTCCCAGCTGATCAGCGCTGGCTCGCCGACCGGAGGCTTCACGAAGTTGCAGTTGTTCGACACGATGGGAATCACTCGACCGGCAAACCGCTCCTGGGCTCGATAGTCGCTCATCCAGGCGCCCGATCGCTTGCCGGTGCGGGCGAAGGGATCGAAATACCAGAGGCCGACGGCCTCCCCCGCCGCATTCCGCACCTCCCAGACGCGAACGTCGGGATGGTAGACCGGCACCATGCCGTCCGGAACCGCCGCGAACCGCAGGCCGAAGAGTCGCTCCGCGACGAAGAACATCCCCTCGCGGAGGTTTTCGAGCTGGAGATACGGCGTGATCTCGGCATCGTCGAGATCGTACTTCGCCTTCCGCACCTTTTCCGCATAGGAGCGATAGTCCCAGGCAGCGATCGTGATTCCGGCCGCCTCCGCATCGGCGATGACCTGCATGTCGGCCACTTCCTCGCGAACCCGGGCAACGGCCGGCGTCCACACCGCCTCCATCAACTCGATCGCGCGATCAGGTGACTTGGCCATGGAATCATCGAGACGCCAGTGGGCGTGGGTTGCAAAACCGAGAAGGCGAGCACGGCGAGCGCGCAGGGACAGGCGCGTGGCCACGATCGCGGTGTTGTCGGTGACCCCACCGCCGTCACCGCGGTCGACGAACATCCGCCATACGCGTTCGCGGAGATCGCGACGATTGGCAAACGTGAGGAACGGCTCGACGGTCGACCGCGTGTTGGGGATCGCCCAGCATCCAGCCTTGCCGCGGGCCGCTGCCGCCTCTGCCGCCGCCCGTCGCGTGGCCTCCGGCAGTCCATCGAGGTCGGCCTCGGCGTCGAGAAACACCGCGGAGGTGTCTTCTTCCTTGAGCACGTTCTGCGCAAATGCGGTGTGGAGTTCGGCAAGCTCTTGATTGATCGCCGAGAGTTCGGCCTTGGCGGCGGCGTCGAGCCGCGCACCGGCATGGACGAGGTTGGTGACGTGCAGCCAGGCGAGCCGTCGCTGTGCGGCGGTGAGGCCGGTCGCGGCCGCCGTCTCGTGGACGGCGGCCATCCGCGCGAAGAAAGCCGAGTTTTGCACAATGCGGTCCTGGAAGGCCGCGAGCCTGGGGGCCATCGTCCGCTCGACGGCCTGCAGCGCATCGTCGCTGAGGCAGCCGGAAAACACACCGTAGACGGTCATCACCCGATCCAACGTCCGGGACGACCGTTCGTAGGCCGCTACGGTGTTGTCGAACGTGGGGACTGCAGGGTTGGCGGCGATCCGCTCGATCACCGCCAGCTGCTCGGCCATGCTTGCCTCGAGCGCCGGCTCAAAATGCTCCACCCGCACGACGTCGAACGGTGGCACACCGCCAAACGGTCCGGTCCATGGTGCCAGAAGGGGATTTGAAACGGCACTCTCGTCCGGAGGCGTGGCAGAGGCGGCAGGTAATGTCATGGCCGCGATCATACAGGCCACGCCAGCGAAAGCGTGGGCACGGCCGATGATCGAATGATTCATGAACGGTCACCTCGCGCAGCCACATCCTCCCGCGGAACGGACGATCGCCTGATCGCCGGGCCAGGATCGAGGCCCAACCCTCCGCAGTACCCCGACAACGTTTGGAATGACGATCATACGATCTCGCGATATCGAGGCCGGCGCAGGGTTCGGGATCGAGAGAGCCTGACACCGCGTTTTTCCGGCCCCCGGGGCTCACCGGAGCCTCCTCACCGGCGTGAGGAGAGCTCCCTGGAGCGGTGAGCCTGAGCGAAAAGCCCTTGTTTTCAGGGGCATTTGGCCTGTGGCGGGCTAAAAAACGCCCTTTTCCCTCACCGCGGCAGTGATTCGGTGCGGGCTTCCCAATGAGCCGTTGAGAGATTTTTTGCGCGGGGTTTCGGCCTTGTTTTCAGGCCTTTTCGCTCGGCGTCGCAAGCCGTGTCAGGGATTGGCACGGGACGTGCATTTCCTCTCTTTCGTCGCGGTTCACACGCGACGGAATCAACCAAAGGGAGGTGTCAGATGATGGTCGTCGCTGTTGGGATCACGTCCGAAGAGGTGCGGTCGCTGGCGAGTCAGGCCCCCGCCGTCCGTGCTGGACGTATTCCCGCTCTCAAGTGCCTGGTGGTGTCGGGTCACGACGGTCTTCGTGGCCGACTCAACACGATGTCGGAACTCGGTGGCTTCACCGGCTGCGAGACGCCGGCCGATGCCACGGATCTCCGCTCGGTGGTCGATGGCGACTACCAGCTGGTGATCGTTGACATCGCCCATCCGCTGGGCGATCGGGTCAACGACACGGTCGAGATCGCGGAGGAGTTCGCGGGCCGTCCCGGCACGCTGCTGGTCGTCTGCGGTTCGGACGACAGCGTGGACGAGGAGCTGTGGGCTCGTCAGCTCGGAGCCTGGGTGTATCTGCCCGGTGTTTCGAACGGGGAT
>JBPCTA010000008.1:0-2571 GCA_051006595.1 Pirellulales bacterium | reverse complement strand
CCCCTGAGCCGCTCAAGCCGCCCGAGAACGTGGAGACGACGCCCGCGGTGGCCCCCAGGGATCCCGTCGTGGCCGGGCTGAGCACCACGGCGTTGGTCACCGTGCCCGTGACGGTGGACCGCACCGCGGTGGGACCGTTGAGCGTGAGCGGGCCCGAACCGAGCGCCGCGGGGTTGCCGAGGGCGATCTCACCCCCGGTGACGGTCGTGCCGCCGGAGAAGGAACTCGAGCCCGAGAGCGTGAGCGTGCCGGCGCCGGTCTTCACGAGCCCGCCCGTGCCGGAGATCGATCCGGGAATCGAGAGTCTGCCGGTGCGGTTGACCACGAGCGTGCCGGCGTTGGCGATGTCGCCTGCGCCGAGTGAGCCCGTGCTGCCGCCGGTGCCCACCTGGAGCGTGCCCGAGGAGATCGTCGTCGGGCCGGAGTTGGTGTTGGAGCCTGTGACGGCGAGCAGGCCCGCGCCGCTCTTCACGAACGCGCCCGTGCCGCTCATCGCGCCTGCGTAGGTGCCCGTTGCCGTCTGGCCGAACTCGACCGTGGCGTTGTTGGCGATCGCGCCCTGGAGGCTGTCGCTCGTGCCGATCAGGCGGCCAGCGGACACGACCGTGCCGCCGGAGTAGGAGTTACTTCCGGAGAGCGTGGTGGTGCCGCTGCCGATCTGCTGGAAGCCGCCGGTGCCGGTGATCGCGCGGGAAAGCGTAAAGGCGTTGCTGCGGTTGATGGCGAGCACGCCGCCGTTGGCGATCGTGCCAGAGCCGCCGAGGTCGCCCGCGGTGCCGCCGGCACCGACCTGGAGCGTGCCGGCCGTGATCGTGGTGGAGCCCGAGTAGGTGTTGGCGCCTGCGAGCACGAGCGTGCCGACGGCGCTCTTCGTGAGGGAGCCCGCGCCGCTGATCACGCTGGAGTAGGTGCCGGTTGCGGCCTGGGCGAACTCCAGGGCCGAGGCATTGGCGATCGGGCCGGGGAGGCTTGCCGTCGAGCCGATGAGGCGACCGGCGGAGATCGTGGTGGTGCCGGTGTAGGTGTTCAGGCCCAGAAGCGTAGTGGTGCCGGAGCCCGAGTGGGTGAACGCGCCCGTGCCGGAGATGGCCCCGGGGATCGAGAGGCAGCCGGTGCGGTTGACCACGAGCGTGCCGGCGTTGGCGATGTCGCCTGCGCCGAGTGAGCCCGTGCCGCCGCCGGTACCCACCTGGAGCGTGCCCGAGGAGATCGTCGTGGGGCCGGAGTTGGTGTTGGAGCCTGTGACGGCGAGCAGGCCCGCGCCGCTTTTGGTAAACGAGCCCGCTCCGCTCATGTTCCCGGTGTAGGTGCCGGTCGTGGCCTGAGCGAACTCCACAGCCGCGTCATTGGCGATCCCGCCCTGGAGGCTCGACGCCGTGCCGATGAGCCGGCCGCCCGACACGACAGTGCCGCCGGAGTAGGTGTTGGCTCCCGAGAGCGTGACCGTGCCGCTCGTGGACTTCGTGAGCGAGCCCGAGCCCGACATGATCCCGGCGTAGGTGCCGGTCGTGGCCTGCGAAAACTCCACGGCCGCGTTGTTCGTGATCGCGCCCTGGAGGCTCGCGGTCGTGCCGACGAGTCGGCCGGCCGAGACGGTCGAGCCACCCGAGTAGGAGTTGGTGCCCGCGAGCGTGAGCGTGCCCGAGCCGCTCTTCGTGAGCGTGCCGCCGCTGCTCGTGAGGTTCGACGCGAACGACACGTTCTGGCCGTTGGTGTCGATTCGATACTGCTGGCTCGCGGCATTCGAGAACCGGCCCGAGTAGTCGGTCGTGTTGCTCGCCGAATACTGGAGCGTGCCGCCGCCAAACGAGATCGTGCCGGCCGAGCCGATCGCGTCGGCCGAGCCGAGGGCCAGCGTGCCGGCGGTGAGCGTCGAGCCGCCGGAGAAGGAGTTGCTTCCCGTGAGGGCAACAAGCCCGGCGCCGCTCTTCGTCAACGAGCCCGTGCCGCCCATGTTGCCCGAGTAGGTGCCGGAGGTGGTCTGGGAGAACTCGACGGCGGCGTTGTTGGTGATCGCGCCCTGCAGGCTGTCGCTCGTGCCGATCAGGCGGCCGGCGGAGACGGTCGAGCCGCCGGAGTAGGTGTTCGTGCCCGAGAGCGTGGTGGTGCCGCTGCCGATGTGGGCGAGTGATCCCGTGCCGGAGATGGCTCCGGCGATCGAGAGGCTGCCGGTACGGTTGACGACGAGAGCGCCAGAGTTGGCGATGGTGCCCGACGCAAGCGAGCCGGTGCTGCCGCCCGAGCCCACCTGCAGCGTGCCGCCGGTGATCGTGGTGACGCCGGAGTAGGTGTTGGCCGCCGTGAGCGTGAGCATGCCCGAGCCGCTCTTCGTGAGCGAGCCGCCGCTGCTCGTGAGGGCGGTGGCAAACGACACGTTCTGGCCGTTGGTATCGATCGCATACGCCTGACTGGCGGCGGTCGAGAACCGGCCCGAGTAGTCGGTCGTGTTGCTGGCCGAGTATTGCAGCGTGCCGCCCCCGAACGAGACGGTGCCGGAGGTGCCGAGTGCATTGGCCGAGCCGACTTGCAGCGTGCCGCCGGCGAGCGTGGTGCCGCCGGAGAAGGTGTTGT
>JBPCTA010000007.1:0-3500 GCA_051006595.1 Pirellulales bacterium | reverse complement strand
ATGCGATCCGGATTGGCCGGAGTGGTTCGCCGGCGGTGGGCATGCTCGACGCCGGGGGGTTTTGCTCCAGGATGCGTTGCCGGCGTGAAACAGGCCCACCCGGAAATTGGGCGAGGCCCGCCGTTGCCGGCGGGCCTCGCTGGAGGATTCGTTTGACCTCCGAATCGGAGGCCTGTCCGCCGTCGGGGCCAGGGATGGCCCGCCGGAGCGACTTTAAAACTGCCAGATCGCGTCGCAGCCGCCGTAGAACTGTCCGTACTGGTCGCCCGTGCCGTTGGCAATCTTGCCGAAGGGCAGGTTGCCGTTGGGATCGTCAGGCGAGTACCAGTCGTACCGCAGTTCGGGACGAATGATCCAGTTGTTGTTGGGCTTCCAGTTGAGACCCCATGAGGCCTCCCAGAAGTTGCCCGCATAGCCGCTGCCGTACGGTCCCCCGGAGATCGCGTTGCGAATCGGATTGATCACACGGGTGCCGTTGTTGTCGCGAAACCATTCCAGCCGCATGCCGCCCACCAGCGTGTCGCTGATGTTGTAGAACATGTACTGGTTGATGCCGTACCACTGGGCGAGCCCGTCAGCCTGGCCGATGTTCTGCGACGTCGGGTTGGCATTGAACTGCCAGCCGTTGTCGTTCTGAAACACGTAGGTCAGCTTGTCGGACAGTTCGTTGACATACACGGTGCTGATGATCGATCGATTGCCGATGTTGCCCAGCCCGGTGACCGGGGCGAACGACCCGATCTCGTTGCCGCTCGACACCGTCGTGGTCAACGCCTGGCTCGCATCCGAGTTCTTGAAGGTCACACCGCCGAGGAAGGCGGCGTTGCTGTTGGCCCCCGGATACGACGGGTTGTTGATCCCGAAGTAGTTGATCGGATCGCTGAAGTTGTCCCAGCCGTTGGTGATGCCGCCATACACCGTCAACTGGTCGTTGGGCGTCCACGTGTCGAGGATGCCCGTGTGGGTAAACGGCTCGCCATACTGCATCGTATAGGCATGCGTGTAGAAGAAGTTGCCGATAGCCGGCACCACTTCATACCCGATGATCGTGTAGAAGTGGCCAAACTTCACGGCATGGTTCGCGGCGCCGAGCTCACCATAGAGCTGCGGCATCGCCAAGCCATAGTCCTTGCTCGACGCCCACGACGGCGAACCACCCGCCCCAGCCACATTCGGCTGGCCGAAGAGATTGCCGTCGAGGCCGCGGGCGCAGGTGAAGATGTAGTCGGTACCGTAGAGCAGGTCGACGCGTCCGCCCCAGTCGGGCCCGTTCTCGGTGTCGAGCAGCTTCTCGTTGACGAGATAGAGCTGGTTCATCTGACCCTGCCAGTTGCGGTCATTGAACGTGATCGGGCCGTTGAATGGGCTGCCCCAGTTGTTGGCACCGATGCCCACGTCGAACCAGCCGTAGGTGTTGATCCCACGGCTCGTCAAGGCCTCGAGTTCGAGGTACCGGGTCGGACCCTCCTCGGCAGACGCCTCCTGAGCGGCTTCCTGCGGGGGCAGGCCGCGAAGCTGGTAAGCATCCTCCTCGGGCACGTTGGCCATGACCGGATCACGCACGGCCGGCGTTTCCAGCTGGGCGAACTGGTTGTAGAGATTGGGGTCGATGCGCGACGGCAACGACGCCTCGTCGGCGGAGGCAGTAGAGACGGCCAACAGGCCGCCCGCCACCCACAGTGGCAGCGTGAACTTGGCGAATCGCATGGTGTCGAAGCTCCCAATCCTTGGTGTGATTTCCAGGCCACGTCCGTTGTGGCCCGGATGGCGTTCCAACGATGAAGGGCCACGGCGGCGCGATCCGCCAACCAAGCTGCCGATATCCCCCCATCCCGTACGGAGATCGGCCAGATTTTCGATGCCGCCAGCCGCTTTTTCTGGCCGGCGTCAAACCTTCCGCGATCGTCAGTCGCTCGCCGGAACCTGTGCCGGTCGGGAAGACCTGCCGCCGGTCAGGCCGGCGTGAAGGCACCCTCGAGGAGTGCCGCCAGAAACGCCTCCGGCGCAAACGGCTCGAGATCGTCTGCCGATTCGCCCACGCCGACGAACTTCACCGGGAGGCCAAACTGCTCGGCCACCGGCACGATCACGCCGCCACGGGCCGAACCGTCGAGCTTCGACAGCACGATCCCCGTGCAGCCGGCTGCCTCCTTGAAGCCCTTCGCCTGCGAGAGGGCATTCTGCCCGGCGGTGGCATCGATCACCAGCAGCGTCTCGTGGGGCGCTTCCGGAACCTGCTTGGCGATCACCCGCCGGATTTTGCCGAGCTCCTGCATCAGATTCGCCTGGGTCTGGAGCCGGCCGGCGGTGTCGACGATGCAGACGTCGAAGCCACCCTCGACGGCCATGGCCACGGCACGGTGGGCGACACTCGCGGGATCACAGCCGGCATCGCCCCTGACCAGCTCCACCCCGAGGCGGTCGGCCCACATCGCCAGTTGCTCGACGGCCGCGGCACGAAAGGTGTCGCCGGCCCCGAGCACCACCCGTTTTCCATCACGGGTGAACAGCCGGGCGAGCTTCGCAATCGACGTGGTCTTGCCCGAGCCGTTGACGCCGGTCACCAGGATCACGGTCGGGCCGGTCGCGGCGGTCGCGATCGCGGCCTCGGCGGGCTTGAGCCGCGCGAGCAGTTGCGTGCGGATTGAATCGAGAACCACGGCAGGATCGACGACCCGGGCGCGGAGCCGTTCGCGGACATCCACGACGATCGCCTCCGCCGCCGCCGGCCCCATGTCGGTCTTCACGAGTGCGGCACGAAGTTCCTCCAGAAACTCCTCGTCCACGAGGCGGCCCTCGCGCTTGAGCAGGTCGCGAACGTCGGTATTGAGCACCCGCGCGGTCTTCGCAAGGCCGGCCCGCAGCCGATCGAGGAGGCCCCGCGGCGCCGGGGTCTCGGGAGGAGCGGTGGGCGCCTCGGCCGCGACCGGGGCAGGCTTCTCCTGCGGCGCAAGGGTCTCTGGGCGGGGCTCTTCCTTGCGTCCGAAACGAAACAGTGCCATGGGGGATCCGTTCTCCGAACGTGAGACGCTCAGCCCGCGGCCGGCCGGGGCCGGCCGTCTCGATCCGCGAGCAGGTTGCCGAGGATGCCCGCGACGAACGCCGGCGAGGCCTCGCTGCCATACCGCCGCGCCAGTTCGATCGCCTCGTCCACGACGACCGGGCCGGGGGTATCCGTATGCAGGAGTTCGAAGGCGGCAATGCGGAGCACGGCCCGGTCCGTGGCCGCCATTCGTGAAAGCCGCCAGTTCTCCGAGCGAGCGTCGATCAACGCGTCGATCTCGGCCTGCTGCTCGCGGACGCCCTCGACGAGCGTGTCGGCGAAGGCGACGAGCGGGGCCGACCGCAGCCGTCCCTGGTGGAATCGCTCGCGATCCCGGGGATCGACGGCCGCATTGACCTCCGCCTGGTAGAGCGACTGGAGCGCGACTTCCCGTGCCCGGCTGCGGCGGCTCATCGGCGTTCCCTCTCCGCGGCGATCGCCGCGACGAGCGACACCA
>JBPCTA010000006.1:0-2600 GCA_051006595.1 Pirellulales bacterium | reverse complement strand
ACGAGACTCCGTCCCCCGCGCCCTTGAGGGTGATCACGTCGGCGTGGAGCGGATCGCTGGCCTTGGTGAGGTGCTCGACGAACTCCTCGACACCCCGCTCGTAGCAGTATTCCTCGCTCGTGCCGTTGGCCGCATCGGCAAACGTGATTCGCACGCCGGAGTTGAGGAAGGCGAGTTCCCGAAGCCGTCGGGAGAGGATGTCCCAGGAGAACTTCGTCTGCGGAAAAATCTGCGGGTCGGGCTTGAAGGTCGTTTTCGTTCCCGTCCGGGTGGTGGTGCCCATCTTCCGCACCGGCCCAGTCGGCTCGCCGCGCTGGTATTCCTGCTGCCAGACATGGCCCTCGCGGGACACCTCCACCTCGCACCACTCCGAGAGGAAGTTCACCACCGTCACGCCCACGCCATGGAGGCCGCCCGAGGTCTGGTAGGCCCCCTTCTCGAACTTGCCGCCGAACTTGAGCACGGTCATCACGCCCTCGAGCGTCGATACCTCCCGCTCCATCTCCTCCGAGAGTTGCGGGTGGCGATCGACGGGGATGCCGCGGCCGTCGTCCTCCACGGTGACGCTGCCATCGACGTTGACGGTGACCCCAACGTGCTTGGCGTAGTCGGCCATGCACTCATCGATCGAGTTGTCGACGACTTCGTAGACGAGGTGGTGAAGACCTCGCGAGGTGTTGTCGCCGATATACATGCCGAACCGCTCACGGACGTGCTCGCGGTCGGAGAGATGCTTGAGATCCGCCGACGTGTAGTCCTGCTGCGGTTCGTCTGCCATGGGGTTCTCCAATCGGGTGGCTTAGGCCAGGTGTGTCTTAACCAGGTATGTCTTAACCAGGTGTGTCTTAGCTGGGTGTGTCTGATCAGGTGTGTCGGGTGAAATGAGTCAGGTCGTGCGACCGGCGTCGGCGAGGAGTTTGCACCGGATGTCGGTGATGGCGGCGTCGGGCAGGAGTTGCCCGAGCCGGGCCACGATCGCCTGTTTATGGAATCCGAGTTCTTGCACGTGGGCCGAGTGGCTCACAAACACCTCGAGGATGCCCCGCCGTACGAGTCCTGGCTGCGATGCCCCGAGGAGCGATGCCGGGGCCGCCTCCTGCCAGGCTGTCGCCACGGCCGACGTGCCCTGCTCGCGATCGTAGCCTGAGCGGGCCATCAGCCTGCTCATGACCCGGCCGATCGACAGCGGATCGGAGGCAGCGACTGGACGACGGTGATTCGTTGCCATGATCAAGCGCACACGAGGATCGGGAGAGGCATGGAGACGGTTCAAACTAGTCGGCCGCCAGCGGCATGATGACGTAGCCGTATCCATCATCGGTACCGCACACGCAGGCACTCTGGGCATCGGTGATCTCGATCGTGACCGACGCCGCGGGATCGAGCACCCTGAGAAAATCGGCCATGAACCGCGGATCGAGCTTGATTCTGACGGTGCCGCCACCGTGGTCGATCGGCAACTCGACACGGCTCTCACCGCTCTCCGCCGATCGTCCGGACAGCACGAGCTGGCCGGGTTCGAATGAAAAGTCCACCCCCTTCGACTGCTCGCTGGTCACGATCGCCGCCTGACGCACGGCCGCCAGCAATGGACCGACGACGCACTGAACGCGGACCGCATCGGGCCGGTCGGGAAACACGTCTCGCCACCTGGGAAACCGTCCCTCGACGAGTCTCGCCGAAATGGTCGTGCCGCCGGTCTTCACGAGGATCTCACTGGACCGAATCGCAATCTGCACCGGCTGGTCAGCGGCGCCGAGACACCGTTCGATGAGTTGCATGGCCCGGGCTGGCACGATGGGCTGGGTGTCGGTCTGCCCCCCCTCCTTCGACTCGGCCGGTCCCTGCATCTTTGCCAGTCGCCGGCCGTCGGTTCCCACCGCGACCACACCGGAAGTCGAAGAACCACTCGCCGCATCACCAGTCGAAAACTCGACCAGCACACCCCCGAGGGCGTAACGGCTCGACTCGTTGTCCGTGGCAAACACCGTTCGCTTCACCAACTCCCGCGCCAAGGGCGTCGAGATCTCGAAAAAACCTCCGCTCGGAAAGGTGGCCACGGACGGAAACTCGAGTGCATCCTCAGCCGGCAGTCGAAACTCGCTCCGGGGTGCCTTGATCACGGCAGCAGTCCCATCCGCGTGGATTTCGAAGACGGTTCCGGCGCCGCTTTCGCGGACGATCGCCATCAGCCTGCCGCTGGGCAGCAGGACGGCGCCCGGGGCCAACGTCTCGGCCCCGCCTTCGAGTTCGATGCGGATGCCGACCTCGAGATCGGTCGCCGACAGCACGATGGCTTCCCGAGTTGCCTCCAGCTTCACGTTGGTGAGCACGGGCTTCGGCGATCGTGACGGAACAACGGCTGACGCACTCTGAAGGGCGGCGAGCAGGGGCTCCTTCGGGCAGCGAATCTTCATCGTCAATCGTCATCCTTTCCCGGTGGGCGAGAGGGTTCCCGAAGCCCCTTACTGTACCCGAAAAATGGCCCTCTGAAATGCCCCGTCCCGCTGGTTCGCGGGGCGACTTGCCCCGTTTTCCGTCCCAGTTTCCTCACTCTTCTCTTTTCAAACGATGAAAGAGAAGGATCAAGAATCAAGAAC
>JBPCTA010000005.1:0-2893 GCA_051006595.1 Pirellulales bacterium | reverse complement strand
CGGCTCGCCGGTCGCCGGCCAGACACTCGCCTTACCCGAGGCTGAGGGCGTTGGCCGGTTTGCCACCGGGGCCCGCACGAACCTGGCGAGCGCCTCGGTCTATCGAGTCACGAATCTCAACGACTCGGGGGCCGGGTCATTCCGAGACGCCGTGAGCCAGTCCAACCGGTTCGTGGTGTTTGACGTGGGCGGGGTGGTCACGCTCAACAGTGTTGCCGTTGTCAGCAGCAACGTCACGATCGCGGGCCAGACGGCTCCAGGTGGAATCGCCTTCTACGGCGACCGGGTCGCGTTCACCAGCGCCAACAACACGATCAGCCGCTACTTCGCCGTCCGCAAGGGCGAGGCGGGAACTCGCGCGGACTCCGTGAGCCTGGCCCGCGGAACGAACATGATCTTCGACCACATGTCGGTCACCTGGGGCGTCGATGAGACGTTCTCGATGAATCCCGACAGCGGGTATGTCATCGACAACATCACGATCCAAAACACCGTGATTGCCCAGGGTCTTGATCGGCTGGGGCACAGTGCCGGCGGCCTGATGACGCTCGGGCAAGGGAGCCGCTTTAGCATCATCAAGAATCTCTTTGCCGACAACGTCACCCGCAATCCCAAGGTTCGCGGTGAGAACGAGTTCATCAACAACGTCGTCTACGGCTACGAGACGGCCGGCTACATCATGGGCGACACCGTCAACATGACGTCGCATGCCAATGCCATCGGCAACTACTTCATCGAGGGGCCGGTCGATGGCAGTTCACCGTTTGCGTCAGGCACGCCCCAGTTCGAAATCTACGGCAGCGACAACTGGGTAGACACCAACCGCAATGGGCTGCTCGACGGCAGCCGCATCACCACCTATCCGGGAGCGACCGTCGCCAGCACCCCATTCGCATTTCCGACGACGGCCTCCATGACGGCCCAGGAGGCCGTGGCGCATGTGATGGAAAATGCCGGCGTGACCATTACCCGCGACGAGGTCGATACGCGGATCATGCAGGAGGTGGCCAGCTACGGCACGCTGGGGGGAGTGATTCAGTACGACACCGACCTCTTTCCCACGTTCTCCGCCCCGCGAACCGCGTTTGGCCGACTGGCGGATGCCGACGCCGACGGCATGCCGGACAACTGGGAGCAGGCCCGGGGGCTGAATCCTGCGAGCAACTCGGACTGGAAGACACTCACGGGACCCTATACGAATCTCGAGCTCTACCTCAATGAGCTGGGTGCAAACGAGGTCTCCGCCCGCTGGGTGGCGGCGACAGGCACCTGGGGCACGGCGGCGAACTGGTCGGGGTCGATCCCAACCTTCGCCACCGACGCGGTGGTGTCGGGCAGCGTTGCCGTCACGGGTGGAAACGCGTTCACGCGGCGACTCTCCATCGGTGGCACCGGAGGCGGCTCGCCGCAGGGTATGGCAGTCAACGGCGGTACGCTCGACGTGTTCGAGCGGCTTCACGTGGGGGAAGTATCCAACGCCACGCTGTCGCTCACGGCCGGTTCGGTCGCGGCAGGCGAGCTGGTGCTGGGTGGCCAGTCAGGTTCGACGGCGTACACGGGAACGCTCGTGATGAGTGGCGGCACACTCCAGGCGGCCTTCATTCGACCAGGGTCCGTCGGCGGTGCCTTCGTTTGGAGCGGCGGCGTGCTGCAGTGCACGGCCAATCCGACTCTTTCGGTCGCCACGACGCTGGGAGTTGCCGGGGGTTCGATCACGACCAATGGCTTTAGCGGCACGTGGAGTGGGGTGATTTCGGGGAGCGGCGGGCTCACCAAGAACGGGACGGGAACGCTCACGCTGAGCAACTCGAACACCATGACCGGTGGGGTGCGTGTGAACGCTGGAACCATCGGGATCAATCAGGCGGCCGCCGCCGGTACCGGGCCGCTGACGCTCGCCGGCGGGAATGTCTCGTTCGGATCGGCGTCGGGAGTCACGACGCCCTTTATCGTGCTGGCAAACGGCACGATCTCGGCAGGTGGCATCACGCTCAACGGATCGATCAGCGGGTCGGCGGGCCGGACCGTGAGCATTGCCACCACGACCACCGGCAATCTCACGCTGTCCGGGAGCCTGTCGGGATTTGCAGGCACGCTCAACTTCGGTCCGTCTACCGGCAATATCCGGCTCAACGGGTTTGGGGCCAACGGCAGCACCGTCGCGACCTTCGACCTCGGGACCAGCACGGCCGCCATCCGCACCGCGTTCGGGGCCACGGTGTCGATGGGTTCGGTCACAGGGGGAACCGCGACCCGGCTGCAGGGAGCCACAAACACCGCCGATACCGTGACCTACGTGATTGGTGGGAACGGCCAGAGCACCACCTTCAGCGGCAGCGTGACCGATGGCGTGTACAGCACGCCGGGCGTGACGAATCTCACGAAGACGGGCGCTGGCACGTTGACACTCGGCGGCGCGGCGAGCACCTACAGCGGCGTCACTCGCGTGTCCGCCGGCACGCTGTCAGTGGCGACCCTCGCCAACGGTGGCACGGCCAGCGGCATCGGGCAGTCGTCGGCCGATCCGGCCAACCTCATTCTGGATGGCGGCGCGTTGCTCTATACGGGGCCCGCCGTCACGGTCGATCGTGGGTTCACGGTCACGGCCAACGGCGGGCGGTTCGAGCGAAATGGCTCGGGCACTCTGGCGCTCGGCAGTACTTCCGACATCGTCATGGCAGACCCGGGTGATCGGGTCTTCACCCTTGCAGGCAACTCAACGTCTTACAACAACTTCTTCGGTGGCCTTGGCGACCCGACGACCGGCATCACCACCTTCCCGAAGGATTGGACCGGCACCTGGCGGCTGTTTGGGGCCGCGAAGACCTACTCCGGCAACACCGTCGTCAACGGAGGCTCGCTGTTCCTCGTGACCGCGGGCGTCCTGCCCACC
>JBPCTA010000004.1:0-4210 GCA_051006595.1 Pirellulales bacterium | reverse complement strand
ATGTCCGTCTCAGCCACACACCGCGAGGTAGCCTCGTTCGAGCTGTGCAAGACGGTCCTCGAGCAGCCCGGTGTAGCCGACCGACAGCCGCACCAGTCCGCTCGGAATGCCGGCCTGGGCCAGACTCTTTTCGTCGAGCTCACTAGACGTGCTCGACGCGCTGGCACTCATGAGCGTCTCGCTGAATCCCAGGCTCACCGCCATGTAGCCGAAACACTCCCGATTCTGCAGATGCTCCATGAAGCGAGCTGCCCGGTCGGCCGATCCGAGATCGACTGTGAGCAACCCGCCGGCGCCATATCCGGGATTGGCGAGCCGCTCGAAGAGCGCGTGGTCGGGATGCGAGGGGAGCCCCGGGTAGACCACACGCGCTCCGAGTTCCTGAAGCATGCGGCTGTAGGCCAGGGCCCGGCGGGAGTGTTCTCGCATCCGAAGTCCAAGGTTTGGCAGTCGCGTGGCGACCTCGTAGGCGGCTCGCGGATCCATCGCTGGGCCGAGGAGCATCAGGCTGCCTGCGTGCAGGTCATACATCGAGTCGATGAAGGCACCGTCGGCACACACGCAGCCGGCCACGATGTCGGAGGCGCCGTTGATGAACTTCGTCAGGCTGTGGATGACGACGTCTGCCCCGTGCATTCGTGGCGAGACGATGCAGGGGGCGAAGGTGTTGTCCACGATGAGCCGTGCGCCCCGGTCGTGTGCGATGCGTGCGAGAGCGGGCAGGTCGGCAACGCGCAACGTAGGATTGGCGATCGACTCGCAGTAGAGCACGCGGGTGCGCGGTGTGAACGCCGCTGCGACGGCAGCGAGATCCGAGATATCGACAAAGGTCGTGGTGATGCCGGCCTTGCGGGGCAGGAAGTCGTGCAACAGCGCCCAGGTTCCGCCGTAGAGTGCCTGGCCGGCCACAATGTGGTCGCCCGAATCACAGCACTGGAGCAGCGCCCCGGAGATCGCCGCCATGCCGCTGGCGGTGCAGTAGGCGTGTTCCGTCGCTTCAAGGGCCGCCAACTGCCGCGAGAGGGCGAGCACGGTCGGGTTGAAATGCCGACCGTAGAGGTAGCAGCCGCCCGTGGGGCCGGATCGGCCCTGGAAGATGTCGGGGAGGCGACCTGCCTCGAGCACGGTAAACGTCGAACTCGTCTCGATCGACAGATTCACGCCACCGTGTTCACCGAACTCGTGCCGTGTGCGGGCCAACCGCGCCATGGGATCGCGGAGAGCGTCGGAGGAGTCGACGGTATCGCTTCTTTCAGCAGGTTGCATGACATCAGCCAGCGTTAGCGTGAGCGGGCCGGTTGCTTGGACATCGGATGCAAAAGCGTCGCTACTCGGCGACGGGCTTCGGCACCACGGGGTCGACCCGCTTCAGTAGCCGGAAGAAGTCGCTATCGGTCGTCAGCACGACCGTGCTGTCGCTGCCGAGCGTCTTCTTGTAGGTGTCGAGTGTCTGGACGAATGTGTAGAAGTCGGCCGCCTGCGGGCTCGAGGCATAGGCCTTCGCATACACCTCGGAGGCCTGGGCGTCGGCCGCGCCCTTGATCTCCTGCACCTTGCGGTAGGCATCAGACTGGATCCGCTGCAGGTCCTTGTCGCGACGGCCCTCGATCTTGGCCGCTTCGCCCGCCCCTTCCGAACGGAATCGTTCGGCAATCTGCATCCGCTCCGAAATCATCCGGTCGTAGATCTTCTCGATCACGCCCTCTTTGTAGTTCACCCGCTTCACGCGGACATCGAGCAGCTCGATGCCCCAGATGCCCATCTTGGGCGCGGCGGCCGCGAGGATCTCCCGCTCCAGCTCCTTGCGACCGAACCGGATCGGCGGCAACGTGCCGACCGTCGCGGAAGCCTCGGCGATCGTGGCATCGTGCTCGGGCTTTCGGGATTTGTCGGATCGCTCCAGCTCGATCAGATCATGCCGCGCGACCACGTTGCGGGTCTCGCTGCCGATGATGTCGTCGATGCGGGAGAGCGCGCTGCGTTCGTCCCGCAGGCTCTGGAAGTAGACGAGGGGATCCACGATCCGCCAGCGGGCGAAGGTGTCGACCACCACGTAGAGTTTGTCGCGGGTGGTCATCTCGTTGGGAATGCCGTCCCATTCGAGGATCCGCTTGTCGAACCGGTTGGCCTGCTGGACGAACGGCACCTTGAAATGAAGCCCAGGCCCGGCGCCTTCGCCGGAGTTGGAGTTGATCGGGCTGCCCACTGGCCGACCAAACTGCGTGAGCACCACCTGCTCGGTCTGCTGCACCGTATAGGCGCAGCCGAAGATCAGCACCGCGGCCGCGACGCCGGCGATGGCTCCCAGCGGGGAGAAGAGCCAGTCGGTGAGCCGCCTGGCCCACTGAAGCAGCGGATGGTTGATCGGAAGCGAGTTCATTCAGCCACCGCCTTTCCCTGGCCAAGTCGTGGTGCGGGCAGGCTCATCAGCGGCAGAAACTGCTTCGCGTCTTCGTCGAGGATGATCTTGCCGCCGAGTTTCGGAATCACCTCCGCCATCGTCTCGAGATACAGCCGCTGCCGCGTCACCGCGGGGGCCTTCTCATACTGTTCGAGGAGGGCCTTGAACCGGGCCACATCGCCCTCGGCCTCATTCACGCGCTTGAGGGCATAGCCCTCCGACTCGCGGAGCTTTCGCTCGGCCTCGCCGCTGGCCCGGGGCACGACTTTGTTGTATTCGCCGTTGGCCTGGTTGATCATCTGCTCGCGTTCCTGCTGGGCGCGGTTGACCTCGTCGAAGGACCGCTGCACGGCCGTGGGCGGGTGCACGTTTTTGAGTTGCACCTGCTGCACCCGCAGCCCCATCTTCAAATCCTGCACGAGGCCCGTGAGCTTGGCGATGGCGTCGGTCTCGATGCCTTGGCGTCCGATCGTGAGCACCTCGTCCACCGTGCGGTCACCCACCACCTCCCGCATCACGCTTTCGGCAAGATCGCGGAGCGTGGGGCCCGGTTCGCGCATGTTGAACAAGAAGGCCTCGGGATCGGCGATCTCATACTGCACCACCCACTCGACGTGGGCGGCATTGAGATCGCCCGTCACCATGTCGCTCTCCCGCGCCTGCTCCACCGACACCTGATCGGGATTCGAGGCCCCTGACGAGCCGAAACCAAACTCCATCTTGAGTTGCCGCTTCACCGGCAGGATCGTGACCGTGTCGATTCCGAACGGCACCTTAAACCGCAGGCCGGGGCCCACCGTGCCCACGTAGCGGCCGAATCGCTGCACCACGCCCACGCTCTCGGGGCCGACCGTATACACGCCGCGAGCCAGGCCGGCGGCGACCAGGGCCAGAATCGCGAGGGCGGCGGGGCCACGGAAGTCGAATCCCCCGGGGCCCATGCCACGGTTGATCGAGAAGGGCTGGCGAGGATCGGCCATCGGGATGAAGGGATTCCTGTGAGAAATCGGCGATCCCACAGTCTTACCCTCGCGACGAGGAGCCGTCGAATGGACAAAGAAACCACACAGAAACGGCTGGTCGCCCGGCGATTGACGTGGGAAAATGATCCGATGTGACGCCCGCGATGCATCCTCGCCGCCGCCCTGCTCCCGCCAATGCGCTGCTGGCGACGATGCGGCCGCACGAAGGGCCGCGATCATCACCCCAACGCCTTCACCATGACCTTCAGGCCACGATCCTCCAGTGCCTGGGCTTGGATCACGAACGGCTGACCTAACGCTACCAGGGCCGCGATTTTCGGCTCACCGACGTGCACGGGCACGTGGTCAAGGGCATCCTCTCCTGAGTAGGATGCTCCGGCAGGGCCCCGGGCTCTCGTCCGCGCCGGCCATTGCCACCGCCCTTCCAGGGAGATCCCATGCGTCGTCGCGTCGTTCCGTCGGTGGTGTTCGGGCTGTCGCTGCTGGCTGCAGTGGCGCGGAGCGTCGATCCCTGGCTTGCGATCCCGGGCGACGCAGGGCCGGGTAAGGGGAAGCACGTCGTGCTCGTGAGCGGAGACGAGGAGTACCGCAGCGAGGAGGCTCTCACGCAGCTGGGAAAGATCCTCGCCAAGCACCACGGCTTCGACTGCACGGTGCTCTACGCGATCAATCCGGCGACCGGCGAGATTGACCCCAACGACCGCACCAACATCCCCGGCCTTGAGGCCCTCCGGAACGCCGACCTGATGGTGATCGCGACGCGGTTCCGCACCCTGCCCGACGAGCAGATGAGAGAGGTCGATGCGTATCTCCGGAAGGGCAAGCC
>JBPCTA010000003.1:0-10777 GCA_051006595.1 Pirellulales bacterium | reverse complement strand
CGTTCGGGCAGCGACAGATCATCGCGAAAGGCCACCTGCGGCAGCACCACGCCGAGGTCTGCCGCAATCGCCGTGCGGAGAGCCGACACGCGTTCGAGCAGCGGCCCCTCTTTCCCCACCAGGCCGAGGAGTCCGCGGCCCAGTTCCACCGCCACGCGGTCGTCGGCCAGGAGCTCGTCGGCCGGCGATGTCGCCCGCTGCGTCGCTCTCCCGGAGGATCGCGGGGCTGGCTCGTCGTCGGCATCACCATCCGCGTCCGCGCCGGCGTCGGCATCGGCAGCACGTGGACGGCGGGCCAGGAAGACGGCGCCGCCGAGCGTGATGGCGGCCATGCCCGCCAGCGGCAGAAACGGCAGACCACTGAGCGAGAGGAGGGCGAGAAACACGCCGGTGATCGCGAGCACGTGGGGCTTGGCCGTGAACTGCCGGCCGAACTCCCGCGAGAGGTCCACTGCCTGGCTCGATCGCGACACCAGCAGTCCCGTGGCCACCGAGATGAAGAGGGCTGGTACGGCGCTGGAAAGGCCGTCTCCGATCGTGAGGCGTGCGTAGACGCCCAGCGCCTTCTCGATGGCCATCCCGTGTTCGATCATTCCGATCGCCAGGCCCCCGACGATATTCACGGCCGTGATGATCACGCTGGCCACCGCCTCGCCCCGCACGAACCGACTCGCACCGTCCATGCTGGCGAAGAAGTCGGCCTGCCGCTGGAGGTCGAGTCGCATCCGCCGGGCCTGCTCGCGGGTGACGGTGCCCGCGTTGACCTCGGAGTCGATCGCCATCTGCCGTCCGGGGAGTCCGTCGAGCGTGAACCGGGCGGCGACCTCGCTGGTGCGGGTGGAGCCGGCGGTAATCACCACGAACTGGACGATCGCGATGATCACGAAGATCACCCCGCCCACCACGTGATTGTTGGCGGCGACGAACTGGCCGAACGACTCCACCACCTCGCCGGCCGCGGCCGTGCCGTCGATCGCGGCCCGGGAGAGAATCAGCCTGGTGGTAGCGATATTCAGCACGAGCCGGATGAGCGTGATGCCGAGGAGAAACGTCGGAAAGACGCTCAACTCGAGTGGCGTCCGGGCCGCCAACACCCCGAGCAGCGCCACCACCGACACCGTGAGATTCACGGCCAACAGCACGTCCACCACGGCCGACGGCACGGGCGCGAGCACGACCAGCACGGCCAACAGGATGGCCGCCGGGATCGCGAAATCCATGACGTGGGCGGAGACGGGGCGGCGAAGGGCCGCGGCCGTCCCGAACGACTGTGCCATACGGAAACTGCAACCGGTGAAATGGCCGGGGCTTTTCGCCCGACCGGGGGCGGGACGGTAGCGGCCGGCGGCCCGGGCGGGCTAGATCGATTTCCGGATGAAGGCCGCATCGAGTTGGGAAAGTGAGCGGGGTGGGCGAGGAATGGGCGGCTTCTGGGCCTCATAAGAGCCTGGGAAAAACCGGCTACAATTGCTCCGCTCCACATGCACCGCCCACGAGAGTCCCATGCACTTCGACCGCTTCGGCCTTTCCTTCGACTACCCCGACAACTGGTCGGTCGACACCGACGACGCTGCCGACCGCTACGCGACCGTCACCGTCTATGCACCCGAGGGCGCGTTCTGGTCGGTGAGCGGCCATGCTCCGGGCGGCGACCCCCGCGAACTCGCGGCGGCAGTCGTCGGGCAGATGAAGCGGGAGTATCAGGAACTCGACAGCGAGCCGGTGACCGACACGATCGAAGGCCGCGCCCTGCCTGGGTTCGACTTGAACTTCTACTGCCTCGACCTCACCAACACGGCCCAGATTCGAACGCTCTCCACGCCGTTCGCGGTCTATCTCCTCATCTGCCAGGCGGAAGACCGCGAGTGGGAGAGCGTGTCGCAGGTGTTCGCCGCGATGACGACGAGTTTCGTGAAGCAGGTGGATCTCGACGACGAGGCCGATGCGGACCTCGACGACGGGTGACCGTCCGGCCATAGCCGGCGGGTCGCGGAAAGACGGCTTTGCCCCGCGATGTGCTGAGGGCTTCGTGTCGCCACACCCGAGCGACGTATGCCTAAGGTCCGCGACCCTGCCGGGCCTGCCGCGGATCCACCACCCGCGGCACAGAGACGGTAGGTTGCACATCGCGTGCCAGACGCCACCGGTGCGAAAAATGCCGATCGGCGGTTCGATCCTGCCGGTTGCAGGGGGTCGAGGGCCGCCTCACCAGCCCTGTCTGCCCATTTTTTCAATCCGGAGCCACCGGTTTGACAGGGCGATTTTGGAGTTTTTACCAGTCCTGAGGAGCGGCGTGGCTGCCCTCTTCGAGCCTTGTCCGGCCGCGACTTCGGTGCGATCGGCCGGCGAGTTGCTACGATTCCCGCGACCCGCCCACCCCCGGATTCCCCTTCGTGCACCTGCTCGCAGACGTCGCCGCCCCCGCCTCCAGCGGCAACATCCAGATGATCCACTGGCTCGCCTTCGCCGTCTTCGTGACGGTGATGCTGGTGCTCGACCTCACTGTCTTCCACAAGAAGTCACACGAGCCGTCGCTCCGCGAGAGCGGCTTCTGGACGCTGTTCTGGTCGGCCCTCGCACTGGCCTTCAACGGCCTGATCTGGTGGTGGCTCGGGGGCAAGCCGGCGCTCGAGTTTCTCACCGGCTATCTCGTCGAGTGGTCGTTGTCGATGGACAACGTCTTCGTGTTCGCGGTGGTCTTTGCCTACTTCGGCGTGCCGCTCAAGTATCAATACCGCGTGCTCTTCTGGGGCATCCTCGGCGCCGTGATCATGCGGCTCACCTTCGTGCTCCTCGGCGCGGAGCTCGTCGAACGCTACAAGTGGATCCTCTGGGTGTTTGGCGGCTTCCTGATCTACACGGGCATCAAGCTGGCCCTCGGCGGGGGCGATCACGAGCCCGGCGAAAACGCCCTGATCCGCTTCTTCCGAAAATTCATTCCGGTCTCCAAGGAGCCCGCCGGAGACCGATTTTTCGTTCGTGAGAACGGGAAGTTTCTGGCCACGCCACTGTTCCTCGTGCTGCTGGTGGTGGAGAGCACCGACGTGCTCTTCGCCGTCGACAGCGTGCCGGCGATCCTCGGCGTGGTCACGCCGGGCACGCACTACATGCGGTTCATCGCCTTCACGTCGAACGTGTTCGCGATCCTCGGTCTTCGGGCCCTCTATTTTCTGCTGGCCGGCGTGATGGATCTGTTTCGGTTTCTCAACTACGGCCTCTCGGCCGTGCTCGTGTTCGTGGGCTCCAAGATGATCGCCGAGGCGGCCCGCCACAACGAGTGGCTCGCGACGCAGGGAGGCTGGGATGCCCACTCGAAGGGCCACCTCATCCATCCCGCCGTGTCGCTCGTGATCATCGTGGCGCTGATCGGCGCCAGCGTGGCCGCATCGCTCGCCTTCCCCGAGCGCAAGCACGGCGGCGAACTTGCCGACGATGCGCACGGCACGCCGGATCAGGGGCCGCCGAATCAGGGCACGTCCAGCCACGGCTGATCCGTCGCTGGTGCCGGCCCGCGGCCCTTTTTCACGCCCTGGGCAACACAATCCGAAACTCCGCCCCGCCGAGCGGCGAGCGGCCCACCGTGATCGAGCCGCGATGGTTCTCCACGGCGGTTTTCACCACGAACAGCCCCACCCCCGCTCCCGCGGGCTTGGTGGTTGCCACAAGCGCGTCGTCGAGGGTGCCTCCGGTCCAGCCCGGCCCGCTGTCGCCCACGGTCAGCGTGGCCCCGTCGGACGCCTCGCCAATGACGACCTCGATCTCGCGCCGTGGCAGGCCGCCGGAGGCGATCGCCTCCACGGCGTTGCGGAGCAGATTGACGATCGCAAACTGGAGTTGCACGACATCCCCCTGGATGCGGCAGCCCGCCGGTGGGCTCGACTGCCGCACCGTCACGCCGCTGGTGCCCAGGAGGCTTTTCACCTGGAAGAGGCTGCTCCGCGCCACCTGGACAAGATCCACCTCCTCGTGCTGGGTTTCCACATTCCGCAGCAGCACCTTCATCTTCTCGATCGTCGTCACCACGCGACCGGCATCAGCCACGATCGATTGCAGCGGCTCCGAGCCGTCGCCAGCTGCTTCGAGCTCCATCCGGCTCGTGAGGAGGATTCGCGAGAGCGGCTGATTGATTTCGTGGGCCACCGCCGCGGCGGCCAGGCTCGCCTTGAGCTTGTTCTGCAGCACAAACCGCATCTGCTCCTCCTGCTTCACCTCCCGTTCCCGGGCGGCTGTAAGTTCGCGGGTACGGTCTCTGACCATGCTCTCGAGTTCCCCCCGCTTGCGCCGCAGCGACCAGCCCCAGCCCACGGTCACTGCCAATGCCGCCAGCGCGGTGCCCAACAGCGTGCCGAGCCGTCGGGCGGTCCAGGGAGAAGGCTTCCGGAGGATGGTAATGTCTGAGTCTGAGCGGATGATGAGCGAGAGCTGACGGGGCTTGCGGTTTGGCCAGGCGAGTGGATCGAGATCCCAATCCATCTGGGCGATGCCGGTGACCGTAATCTCGCTGCCGAGGGGGAGCGAGGTCAGCCGCGACATCGTCTCCGGCGAGACTTCGGCCGTGACGCTCGTGCTGCCGGTCGAGAGCACGAGCGTGCCCCAGTATTTCTCGGCCTGGTAATCGACGAACCGCGCCGAAAACCGAATCAGGCAGCCGTCGTAGTCACTGGGCACGGCATTCACCGACGCCTTCACGGCGTTGATGTTGACCTCCTCGATCTTCTCCGGTGTGACGGCGAATGGCTCAGGAGGGCTGCCCCGACCGAGCGGGCGAAAGATGCCGTGAGCGAGGCCGGCGATGTGGCCGTCGCGTCGGACGAATCCAGCCACTTCCACCCGGTCGCCCACCGCGATGCCCTCGGTCGAGCGGGCCGTCACCCGCAGCCCGCAGGCGGCATCCTGGAGATAGACCTGCTCGCCCGGCACGACATGAATCACCGTGCCCTTCGTCCGCACCATGCCGCCGCGTGTGGCCGTGGTGTGAAACCGGCCGAGGCGCTCGAGCGGAATCGTCGGGCTCTCGAACGGGGCATGCGGTCGCGGCGTGACGATCTCCAGACAGTTGGATTGCTCCACAAACACCCACGGCAACAGGAACTCGCCGCGGGTATTCGACATCGACGACGAAGGCCCCCGCACCCGGACCATGGCATTGATGAGCTCCACCGGATCTCCGGTCACCGCCGTCTTCACGATACTCGCGAGGAACGGCCGGGAGTGGTGGTCGAGCGAGAGCCGCCAGTGATCTTCAAACTCGACCACTGCCTCCACGAGGCCGGTCGCCTCGACGAACTGACTGTCGGCAACGCCCTCGAAGAAGGCATCGGGGTCCATCGGCGGCGGGTCGGGCAGCGGATGCGGCCCCAGCAGGGTCAGTGTCCGCGGCAGGATGATCGGCGAGTAGCCTCCAGGATCTGCCACGCCGGTGATCTCGATCTCGCTTGCGAGCGGCACCGTCGGCCGTGGATCATCGCGGGGCATCACGCCCCGGATCAGCGACCTCGCGATATTCACGTAGATGCCCGCCGACTCGTCCTGCACGAACAGCGAGCTCTGCCGCGCCCTCGTCACCACCCCCCGAATCCTGATTTCCGGATGGGAGGCGAGAGCGGTGCCGGGCAGCGATCGCACGTCGGCGATCCGCGTCAGCGGTGCTTCGGCGTGAACACGAGCCTGGTGGTGGGCCGCCACCACCAGCAGGGCCAAGGTGATCGCCAGCGATCGCGTCGGCTGTGTCATCGGCGACGGTCGGTGGCAGAAAACATCGCCTGATGGGCAATGGCCCGCCGTGTCAGTTCATCGCCAGAGGTGCCCATTTTGGCGGCCATCCGCTTGCGGTGCGTCTGGATCGTGTGTTCGGAGAGCCCCAGGACCTCTGCGATTGCCCGCGTACTCAGGCCGTCCCCGATCAGTCGGAAGACCTCCGCCTCGCGCTCCGTGAGTGGCTTCGCCGAAAAGTCATCCGTCTCTTTCTCGGCTCCACGCGGCGCGATGCCCGTCAGCTCGTCGAGCTCGCGTCGCAACGACTCGAAGGCATCGTTCTTGCTGATCACCGCCTGAATGGTGTCATTGAGCCAGTCGGGGCAGACAAACTCACTGGCCTGCCCAGACACCACGATTACCCGGCCGGCAGGATGGCATTCGATGAACCTCCGCGCGACCTCCAGGCCGTCGCCATCCGGCAGCGCGAGGTCGAGAATGAGCACGTCGGGCCGCTGCTCTTCGCAGGCGGCACATCCGGAAGCGACGTCGCGAGCCTGGGCCACGATTCGAGTGCCGCCGTGGATCCTGATCATGGCGGCGAGGAGTTCGAGAAACATTGACTGATCCTCGACGATCACGCAGCGCAGGGGCCCCGTCGCGGCAGGCCGAGGGGCAGCGGCCATTGCAGACATCATGGGATGCGGGCTCCAAACCGGGATGCATGCCTCGTCGACGCGGGTACCACGCGGGCCCGCTCAGCAGACTGTCTCTCGATCTTCAGAATAGAATGGCCGAGGGTCTCGGGGCAACGCGCACCGGGCATCCTCGACCTTCCGTGAAGGGCGACCCCATCGCCCACCCCCGAGCCGTCCACGCTTGCCCTGCTTGGCATCGGGGCTTCTGTCGTCGCCATGTCGCTGCGACGCAGGCAGACCATTTGATGCGGCTTTTCCGCGCGCCTCGCGCGGCGGTCTGTCCCAGCCTGCGGCCGATTCGTCCCAGCCCGTGCCCGATTCGTCCCTTTTTCAATTTGGGCCTCTGGTAGACCCCTCTGGGTCGGTTAGGCTCCCCCACTGGTTCGATTGATTTCCCACCGCGGGCCTCATGGCCCGTGCTCCCTCCCGCCTCACGGATGCACCTCTCATGATTTTGCTTTTTCGCTCGCCCGCCCGCCTTGCGCCATTCCTGATGCTGACCGCGGCAGTCGCCGTCTTGCACTCCGCTCCCGTCCAGGCCGCTCCGCCGCAGATCGTCTGGGGCTCGCCGCAGACCGTGAGCGGCGACAGCGATGTCAGCACGACGGGATCACTGGTGTACGCCTTCACATTCGGTGGCACCGCCGCTCCATCGTCGGCGACCGTCAACGGGGTGACGTTCTCCCCGTTCAGGATTCCCGGCGGCATCATCACGTCTGCCACCGTCGGCAACGTCACCCTCTCGGAGTCGCCGGGAACCCTGTTCGCCTACAACACCTTCGGCTCGGCATCGGCGCCCTTCTCGAACCTCAGCAGCAACTACAAGACGCTGCTGGGATCGGGTGCCTACGCAGACGTTCCCACGAACATCACCGTCTCGCTCGGTGGGCTGACGAACGGCCAGGACTACCTCGTCCAGTGGTGGACCAACGACTCGGCGATCCTCAGTCCGATCTATGGCGGCGGCTTCTCGAACACGACGGCGACCGCCATCAACTCGGTAACGCTCGATGCCAATACGACCAACACCGTGGGTGGAGTGGGCCAATACGCGATCGGCACGTTCACCGCATCGGGCACGACGCAGGCTTTCCTGCTCTCGGAAACGAGCGGCGGCTTCAACCCACTGATCAACGCACTCCAGGTGCGGGCGGTGCCGGAACCGGCCCTGACGCTCCTCGGACTCGCTGCAGCGGTTGGTGGCTCGCTCGTGTGGCGGCGGCGATCACTCGGGGCTGCCGGCCGCTGAATCCCGGCGACCGACTGCTCGATACAGGGCCTCGTGAGCCGCCGCCATGGCCGCCGCGGAGTGCCTTGAACGGGCGAGGGAATGGCCGTGCCTGCCGAGGCGGCCGGCCATTTCCTCGTCGGTGAGCACGGCGGCCAGTGCGCGGGCCAGGTCCGCTGGATCTCCAGGCTTATGAAGCAGTCCGGCTCGCTCGCCGTCGAGCAACTCGGGAAACGCCCCGTGGTTCGACGCCACCACGGGCACCCCCGCGGCCAGTGCCTCGATCGCCGAGAGCCCCTTGGCCTCCGGCCGAGGCGTGGGCAGGGCGAAGACGTCGATCGATTGAAAAAGATCGAGCTTCGCCCGCCGGTCGATCTGGCCGAGCCAGCGAAACCGATCGGCCACGCCGAGATCGCGGGCGAGCGCATGGCAGGAGGCGATGGAGGTGCGCTCGGCGTCGATCGTGGCCCCGGCCGCGATCACCTCCACGTCGTGCCGGGCCGCCAGAATCGGCAGCGAGCGCACCAACTGATCGAGACCCTTCTCAGGACAGCCGCGGGCGAGGAACCCGATCACGAGTCTGCCATTCCTCGCCCTCCGCCGCACCGCGAGATCGGGCGGCTCGGAGGGAAACGCGTCGAGGTCGAGACCGTGCGGGATTACGGAGATGCGGTCGAGCGACACGGTCATCCGCTGCCCCATCGCCGCCGCATAGGCCCGATTGAAGGCCACGAAGCGATCGACGTCGGCCGCCCGCTCGCGGAGCAGGTCATCAATCCGCGAGCGGTGCGGCTCGGGGATCGCGTCGAGAAACACGTCTTCGCCCGAGAGGCTGCAGACGATCGCCGCGCCGGTGGCGTCGTGGATCGCCCGCGCCAGGCCCATGAGGAGCGCATTCGAGAGATGCACGACGTCGGGCCGCACCTCGCGGGCCAGCCAGCGGGCCAGCTTCGCCACCTCCTTCCGCTGCCGACCGTGCTCGCCCTCGAGCGTCGAGACGGTGAGTGGGCCCAGGTCGGCGGCCCGCGCACCGCCCGTGCGGCCGGAGAGCCATTCGAGCAGCGGGCGTGAATCGAGCGGCCGGTCCACGAAGGCGGGCGTGTGCCGGAACAGCGGCACGTGTTCCTGCAGCCAGACGTTCACGCCCCCCATCACCACCTTCCGCTCCGCGACGTTCTCCTCGTCGGTGGTGGTGGGCACGTAGGCCGGCACGAGGATCGCATCGCAGCCGCAGCCACGCAGGGCCTTCACGAGCGCGTTGTCGTGCAGGCAGGTGCCGCAGATGCGGCCCCCGGCCCCGGCGGTGATGTGAACGATCTTCACGCGCCACGGCCTTCGAGGTGGACGAGCACGAGGGCGAGATCGGCGGGCGTGATGCCGCTCACCCGCCCGGCCTGACCGAGCGTCCGCGGACGAATCCGGGCGAGCTGCTCGCGGGCCTCGGCGCGGAGGTGCCGCACGCCGGCGTAGTCGAAGCCCTCGGGAATCAGCCGCTGGGCCTGCCGCTTCTGCCGCTCGATCCGCTCGCGGTCGAGCGCCACATAACCGGCGTAGCGGATGTCGTTTTCGATCTGCGTAGCGGCATCGCGGGACACGGCGGCCAGCTGGGGCGCGGCCGCGACGGCCTGCGACCAGGTGAACTCCGGCCGCTTGAGCAGGTCGGCGAGCGACGTGCCCTGCACGCGATGCGCGGCGAGGGCTGCGAGCGTGGCCTCGATTTCGGCCGTCTTGGCGGCCAGCCGCTCCACGCGGTGCGGCTCCGCGAGCCCGTGCCGTGACGCGAGCGGCGTGAGTCGGCGGTCGGCGTTGTCGTGCCGCAGGGCCAGGCGATGCTCGGCCCGGCTCGTGAACATTCGGTACGGCTCGTCCACGCCGCGGGTCACGAGGTCGTCGATCAAAACGCCGATGTAGGAATCCTCCCGCTCGAGCACGAGCGGCTCTCGGCCGGCGGCGGCGAGCGCCGCATTGGCACCGGCCACGAGTCCCTGCGCCGCCGCCTCTTCGTAGCCGGTGGTGCCGTTGATCTGGCCGGCGAAGAACAGGCCCTGCGCCCGCTTGCTCGCGAGCGTGGGCAGCAGCTGGTCGGGCGGGCAAAAGTCATACTCCACCGCGTAGCCATACCGCATGATCGAGGCCCGTCCGAGCCCCGGCACCAGCCGCACGATCCGGTCCTGCACGTCGCGGGGCAGGCTCGTGGAGATGCCGTTGACGTAGATTTCCCGCGTGCGCCGCCCCTCGGGCTCGAGAAAGAGCTGGTGGCTCTCCTTGTCGGCAAACCGCACGACCTTGTCTTCGATGCTCGGGCAGTACCGCGGCCCCCGCGACTCGATCTGCCCCGTGAACATCGGCGCCCGGTGGAGGTTGGCCCGGATCAGGTCGTGGATCTCGGGCGTGGTCCGCGTGATCCAACAGACCATCTGCTCCTGTTCGATGCGGTCGGTCAGGAACGAAAATGGCTGCGGCTCGGAATCCCCCGGCTGCTCGTCGAGGCTCGCGAAGTCGATGCCGGTGGCCGAGAGCCGGCAGGGTGTGCCCGTCTTGAAGCGGTCGATCACCAGGCCGAGCCGGCCGAGCGCGGCGGAGATGCCCGAGGTCGTGCCCTCCCCTGCCCTGCCACCGGAGACCTGCGCCTCGCCCGTGTGCATGATGGCCTGCAGAAACGTGCCCGTCGTGAGCACGACGGCCGCCGCGCGATACTCGGCATCGCCGCGAACGCGCACGCCCGTGATCCGCCACGCCGGCGCCGCCACGCCATCGCCGCCGCAGGGCTCGACGAGCAGGTCCTCGACCGTCTCCTGGCGGAGGTCGAGGTTCGGCGTCTCCTCGACGATCCGCTTCACCTCCATCTGATAGAGCTTCTTGTCGGCCTGGGCTCGCGGCCCGTGCATGGCCGGGCCCTTGGAGCGGTTGAGCACGCGGAACTGGATGCCGGTGACGTCGATCGCCCGGCCCATCACGCCGCCGAGGGCATCGACCTCGCGGACGAGCTGGGCCTTGCCCACTCCGCCGATCGCGGGATTACAGCTCATCTGGCCCACGGTGTCGCAGTTGGCGGTGAGCAGCGCCGTCCGCGCCCCGAGCCGCGCTGCCGCGCAGGCCGCCTCGACGCCGGCATGGCCGGCGCCGATCACGAGCACGTCGTAGTCATAGATCGAGG
>JBPCTA010000002.1:0-5314 GCA_051006595.1 Pirellulales bacterium | reverse complement strand
GCTCTTCGCCACGCAGTTTCATCCTGAGAAGAGTCAGGCGGCTGGTCTTGCCCTGATGGCGGCGTTTCTTGGCCGCTCCCACTGATTCAGATTCTGGAGACGTGACGATGCAACTCTGGCCGGCCATCGATCTGCGTGGTGGAAACTGCGTACGGCTGCTGCAGGGTGACTATGCCCGCGAGACCGTCTTTGGCCATGATCCCGTCGCCATGGTCGATCGCTTTCGGACAGCCGGCGGCCGCCGGTTGCACATCGTCGACCTCGACGGCGCCAAGGCCGGAGGGCCGGTGCAGGCCGACCTCGTCGGCCGCATGGCGACCGCTGCGGGCGTTCCCTGCCAGGTGGGCGGTGGCGTCCGCACGTTCGAGACCGCGGCCGCGTATCTGGCCGCCGGATTGGAGCGGGTGATCGTGGGCAGCGTCGCCATCGAAGACCCCGACCTGCTCGTCCGCATGGCGGAGGCGTTTCCAAACCGGATCGTGCTCGGCCTCGACGCCCGCGACGGCAAGGTCGCCGTTCGTGGCTGGCTCGACACGAGCACCCTGCTGGCCGTCGACGTTGCCCGCCGCCATGCCGATCTGCCCTTGGCGGCGATCGTCTACACCGACATCGCCACCGATGGCACCCTCGCGGGCCCCAACGTGGCCGGTCTGGAGGAGATGCTGGCGGCTGCCAATGCTCCGGTGATCGCCTCGGGGGGCATCGCCACGCTCGATGATATCCGCCGCGTCGCGGCCATCGGCTGCACCGGCTGCATCGTGGGCCGGGCTCTGTATGACAACGCCTTTACGCTTCCCGACGCCCTGGCCGCCGCCGGGGATGCGTAGGCCCGCGTCCAGCATGAGTCGGCAGTTGCCCGCGCGGCACATCCTGCCAGGGTTTCCCAGGCCAGGGATGGAACTGGCTCTGGCCCTTGGTTTTTCGGGGAAGCCTCAATTTCGCCCCCTGATTCCGCCGACCGTACCGATGACGTGGTTGCCGGGCACCTTCCCTCACCCCTACCATCGATATTCATGGCCACTGATGTGCGGATCAAGGAGCAGTTGCCCGAGCTGACCCGACGAATCGTCGAGACGTACCAAGACGTTCCGACGATCCACTACCTCGGCCACTGCCCGCTGCCGAACTACGAATCGATCATCTCCTCCTGCGAGGACCTCAAGGAGATTCTCTACCCGGGCTACCGGCGACGCGAGAATCTCCACCTCGGCAATGTCACCTATCACGTGGGCGATCTGATCGATGGACTGCACGATAAACTGACCACGCAGATCGGCCGCGCCCTGAGGCACAGCCTCTCGGCCCAGCGTGCCGCCGTCGAGCAGGGAGTCGAGGCCCCGGCCGTCTCGGAGGCGGTGCGGCACTGCACCGAGGAGGGTGATTTCGAGGCCTTGGGCCAGGCCAAGGCGGTCGAGTTTCTCGAACGCATTCCCGATGTCCGCCGGGTGTTGGCCACCGATGTCCAGGCGGCCTACGACGGCGACCCCGCCGTGCGGACGCTCGACGAGGTGATTTTCTGCTACCCGGGCCTCGAGGCGGTGACGATCCACCGGCTCGCGCACCTGCTCCACCGCCTCGACGTGCCGCTGATTCCGCGGATGATGACCGAATGGGCCCACGCCCGCACCGGCATCGACATCCATCCGGGCGCGACGATCGGCGATCACTTCTTCATCGACCACGGCACCGGGGTGGTGATCGGCGAGACGTGCGAGATCGGCAGCCGCGTGAAGCTCTACCAGGGCGTCACGCTCGGCGCCCTCTCGTTTCAGACGGACGCCGATGGGCACCTCGTCCGAGGCACCAAGCGGCACCCGACGATCGAGGATGGCGTGGTGATCTATGCCAACGCGACCGTGCTCGGCGGCGCCACCAGGATCGGTCATGATTCGGTGATCGGAAGCAATGTCTGGCTCACCCGGTCGGTCGATCCGCACACCACGGTCGTGCTCGAACGGCCCAAACTCCGCATGCGGGGCGAGGCTGCCCCCGAGACCGGGAACGACTGGCAGATCTGATTCGGCCTCCTCTCGGCCCCCGGGTGCGTCCAGACCCCACGCCTCACGGCGTTGGGCTTTCGCGCGACGGCGTGTCGCGTGAAAGCCGACCGGCCGTAAGGCCGCGGGTTCCGGTACAAGCCGACCGGCCGTGAGGCCGCGGGCCGCCGATTCGATCCAGCCCGTGCCCGATTCGTCACATTTCACGAAACCACCCTTTGCTCTTTTTGAAAGAACGTTACCTTCATGCGGTCGGGGGTCTTCGTGCCACGGCGGAGGGGCGTTGAAAGAGCTTCGCCTGCTGTGTGCCGTGGAGCGGAACCATGAACATCGAGAGGCGTAGAGATGACACACACTATTGATTCACGGCTCGGGGCGGCGGCTTCGGCCCGACCGCTCAAGCGACGACGTGCGCGATGAACTTCTCCCGCATTGTCATCGCGTGGTTCATCGCCGCGCTCGGCAGCGCCGCCCCGCGGTTGGTCGCCGCGCCGCCGAATGTGGTCGTGATGCTCGTCGATGACCTCGGCGTGGGCGATTGCGGATTTTCTGGCAGTACCGACATCCCCACTCCCAACCTCGACCGGCTCGCCCGCGCGGGGACGATCTGCGACAACGCCTACGTCACGCCGAGTTGCTCGCCGACCCGCGCGGCGATCCTCACCGGTCGCTATCCGGGCCGGTTCGGCATCGAGGACAATCGTCCGCTCGACGGCCCAACCGCCGCCCTCGATCTTCGGGAGACGCTGCTGCCCCAGTTGCTTCGCGATCACGGCTACCGGACCGCGCTGGTCGGCAAGTGGCATCTCGGGCAGGGCGAGTATGGTCCGCTCGCTCGCGGGTTTGACGAGTTCTGCGGCTGGATCGGGGCCTCGGGGAAATATATCGACCCGCCAATGATCATGGGCACCGAGCGGGCGGTGTACGAGGGCTGGGTAGACGATCTCGTCGCCGAGAAGGCCGCTGCGTTCGTCAGCGACCATGCGGCGCAGCCCTTCTTTCTACACATTGCCTTCATGGCGGCACACTTGAAGCAAGAAGCCTTGCAGGTGGATCTGGAACGCTTCGCCCATCTCGACGGCAAACGGCGGATGGCGGCGGCCATCGTGAGCCGACTCGATGGAGCGGTTGGCCGCGTGCTTGATTCGATCCACGAGGCAGGGCTCGATGAACGCACGCTCGTCATCTTCCTGAGCGACAATGGTGGTGAGCCGCCGGTGCTCGGCACGTCGAACGGCCCGCATCGCGGACAGAAGTTCGACGTTCTCGAGGGGGGCATCCGCGTGCCGCTGGTCGTACGCTGGCCGGGCGTGATACCCGCGGGCGAACGGTTTGGACCGATGGTCCACGGCATGGATATCTTCGCCACGGCGGCGGCCGCGGCCGGCGTCGAGCCACCGCATCCGCTCGACGGCGTCAATCTCCTGCCGTTTCTGCGGGGCGAGAAGCAAGGCGTGCCGCATGGGCGGCTGTTCTGGGTCTACAACGATCACTCCGACTGGCGGCGGACGGATCAGGACACGAATCTTGCCCGCCGACTGCTCGCCGTCCGCGAGGGCGATTGGAAGCTCTTGATTGAGGGCGACTATCCGCCGCGGCTCTATGACCTCGCCGCCGATCCGGGGGAATCGCGTGACCTCGCGGCCACCGAGCCTGCACGGGTCGCGGAGCTGCGACGAGCCGTTGCTGATTGGGACGCCAGCATGGTCAGGCAGGTGATCCCCCCCCACCACCCGCTCTACGGCCGCGATCGGCTGGGGCGGCGGTGATTCCCGCGCGGTAGCGGCGGAATCACGGAGCGGCGCTGGTATGATTTCACGAGACCGGATCGGAGAGTACCCGTCCACGGGACATCACGAATGACAGCTCGGACAATCCGCGTCGAGCCGGCGCTGTTGCGAAAAATCAACGAGCGACGACTGCTTGAGTACCTCCAGATGAATGGGCCGGCTTCACGGGCAATGCTCCGTCGGGGGGCCGGCCTCACCGCTCCGACCGTGTCGAAGGCGGTGGATTCCCTTCTGGAGCGGGGAATGCTCGAGGAAGTCGATCCCGAGCAGCCGGCTTTGGGACGTCCCGGCAAACTGGTGCGGATGGCTCGCCAGTCGGCCATCGTGCTCGGCGTGCTCATCGACGTCGGGCGGTGCACGGTCGTGGCGGCCGGGATGGATGGCCGGATCGCACCCGGTCGCACCCGTCATTTTGCCACGCCCGATTCCTATCCAGCGCTTCTTCTGGCGATCGAAGAGGAGTGCCGGCAGGTGCTCGCCGAATCCATCGGCACGCCCCATGGAGTCGGGGTTGTGGTCAATGCGCTGGTCACCTCGCAGGAGCACCGCGTCGCCTCCTCCGCCAATCTCCACATTCTCGACGGCCAGAAGCCTGCCCATGATCTGGAGTCGCGAATCAATGTGCCGTGTCGGCTTCTCAAGGCGACGGCGGCGCTCTGCCTGAGTGAGCGGGCCACCGGCGCATCCGTCGGGTGCGACGATTTCGCACTGCTCGACATGACCACCGGGCTCGGGCTCGGCGTCATCAGCGGCGGAGCCCTGGTGAAGGGCCGCAGCGGCATGGCTGGTGAGATCGGCCATGTTGTCGTCGATCCCGGAGGCAGCCCCTGCGGCTGTGGAAATCGAGGTTGCCTCGAGACGCTCGCCACTGATGCTGCGCTCCTCAGGCTGATGTCGGTGAGAATCGGGCGAGACATCGATTCGGAGGAGGCGCGACGGCGCCTTGCCCAGTCTGGCCATGGCTTCGTCGCCGATGTCGACACGGTCGCCCGACACGTCGCCTTGGCCGCCTCGATGGCGGTCAACGTCTTCAATCCGGCGCGGGTCGTGATCCACAGCGACCTATTCGCCGAGGACGAGCAGCGATTGGCCGCGATCCGCAGATGGCTCAAACGGTTGGGGCTCGCCGCGATGCTCGCGGACTGCACGCTCCAGCGGAGTCGGACGAGCAAGGAACAGGCGGCTGTGTCGGGAATCATTCATGAGCTCACCCGCGCCTGGGCGCCGTCGTTTCGGGACGGCTAGGGAGCAGGCCGAGCCCCAACGGCCGAGCCACGCGGTTGGTCGTCGCCGACGGGCCCGACACTCCGAGCGGCGATGACACGCGGTCGCAGACGCTCGTGGCTCGGAAAAGGTGTCGTTCCATGGGATGGGGATGCGATCGCTGCTGACGGCGATCAACGGCCCACCATGTCCCGGCAAGACATGATTTTTTCGAGGTCTTGACGCGGCAGAAGTCGAGATAATAAACTTCGCTGCATAAGTCGTTCTGGGGGTCGCGGGGAAGTTTTCCTCTCGTACGGAGAC
>JBPCTA010000001.1:0-2826 GCA_051006595.1 Pirellulales bacterium | reverse complement strand
TCACCTAAGCGATCTACACGTTCAGCCCTAACTGGATAGTGCTATGGGGCTGGAGGCCTGCTTCACCCACGTGCAGTCGCGGCCCGACCGCGGCCATGATCCGGTTGACATGGTCATCACCGGAGGTGACACGATCATGGATTGCATGGAGGCGGGCCGCGACCGCACGCAGACGCAGTGGGATCTCTGGAAGAAGGTGAAGGCGGACAGCTGCTCGCTCGAGGTGAAGAGCGTCGTGGGCAATCACGATGTCTGGGGCTGGACGAGGTCGAAGGCCAAGACGACCGGCAGCGAGCCGCGGTATGGCAAGCAGTGGGCTTGCGAGCAGTTCGGCCGGCAGCTGCCCTACGAGAGTTTCGATCGTGGCGGCTGGCATGTCGTCATGCTCGACAGCGTGTTTCCGCATAAGGAGGGCTACATCGGCAAGATCGACGACGCCCAGTGGGACTGGCTGGAGAAGGATCTTGCCGCCGTGCCTGCGGCGACGCCTGTCTTGATCGTGTCGCACATCCCGATCCTCTCCGTGAATCCGCTCGCGGCGGCGACCGCTGGAGAGCCAGGCACCGACGGCAAGCCGTCGTTCGCCCTGTCTGGGGGCCTCGTGCACGTCGACCACCCCCGGCTCCAGGAGCTCTTCGTCCGGCATCGCAACGTGAAGGCCTGCCTGAGCGGACATCTCCACATCGTGGAGCGGATCGACTTCGGCGGCGTCAGCTACTTCTGCAACGGTGCCGTGTCGGCTGGGTGGTGGAAGGGCAAACACCGCGGCACCGACTTCGGCTACGCGATTGTCGATCTCCACGGCGACGGCACCATCGAAAACCGCTACGTGCCCTACGGCTGGACGGCGCGGGCCTGACGTCGCCCGCGGCCTTACGGCCGATCGGCTGTCACGGATACGAAGTCAGCGAGGGGCTGCCCATGCCCCGTGAGCCACGATTCCAACCGGTTTCCCTGCGGCCCCACGGCCGGTCGGCGTTTACGACGCAACTCGCAGCCTTCCGAGAGGCTCGAGATGCTACGCTACGGCCCCTTCTGGGCTCCGTCCCACCGCCTCAGGAAGCCCCATGACTCCCGCCGCGCCCGAAATCGTCCGCACCAAGATCGTGGCCACGCTCGGCCCCGCCTCCCGCTCCGAGGAGGCGCTCCGCGGCCTTCTGGCCGCCGGCGTCGATGTGTTTCGGCTCAACATGGCCCACGGCTCGATCGCCGAGCATCAGGAATCGCTCGATCGGATTCGAAAGCTGTCCGCCGAGTTGGCTCGGCCGGTCGGTGTGCTCGCCGACCTGGCCGGCCCCAAGATCCGGCTCGGTGAACTGCCCGGCGGCGCGGTGGACTGCGTCGAAGGGGAGTCGATCCGGTTTATCCGCGGCACCGGGCCGGGCGGTGCCGGCGAGTTTACCGTCACCTACGAGCCACTCGTTGACGAGCTCGCGGTCGGCGATTCCGTGATGCTTGCCGACGGCACGATCAGCCTCGTCGTCGAGGAGCGAAACACGGAGTGGGTGCGGTGCCGCATCGTGCAGGGGGGCATCGTCCGCAGCCGCCAGGGGGTGAACCTTCCCGGCGTGAAGCTCTCCGTCGCGGCCATGAGCGCGGCCGACTGGCAGCACGCCGAGTGGGCGGCCGCGGCCGGCGTCGATTTCGTGAGCCTGTCGTTCGTGAGGTCCGCGGTCGAGGTGAAGCTCCTCAAGGAGCTGCTGCGGACCCGCGGCTCGCTGGCGAGGGTCGTCGCCAAGATCGAGAAGCGGGAGGCCGTCGACAATCTTGAATCGATCGTCGATGCCGCCGATGCCGTGATGGTGGCCCGTGGCGACCTCGGCGTGGAGACCGACGTGGCGAGCGTGCCGATGGTGCAGAAGCGGATCATCCGTGCCTGCCAGCGGTATCAGAAGCCCGTGATCGTCGCCACGCAGATGCTCGACAGCATGCAGCATGCCCGGCGGCCGACCCGGGCCGAGACGACGGACGTGGCCAACGCGATCCTCGACGGCGCTGACGCCTGCATGCTCTCCGGCGAGACGGCGATCGGCGAGCACCCGCGGCTCGTCGTCGAGATGATGCGGCGGATTGCCAGCGAGACCGAGAAACAGTATCTCGCCGACCGCTGGCACTACATGGAGGGCCGCTTCATGACCGAGAAGGGCTCGGCCGGCGTGCCCGTGCAGGAGTTCCTGCCGTCACCGGAGTTTCTGGTGGAGGGCCTGCACCCGATCACGCAGGCCGTGGTCGACGGGGCCAGCCGGATCGCCGGTGAACTCGATGCGAAGCTGTTCGTGGTGGCCAGCCGGTCGGGCCTCACGGCGATCGCTCGCTCCAAGCGGCGCGGGGCGGTGCCCACCGTCGGCCTGTCCGACAATCCGTCCACGCTCCGACAGATGGCGCTCTACTGGGGCGTGACGCCGCTGGCCATGGACGCTACGCACGACGCCAGTGTGCTCCTCGACCGGATCACCGCCTGGGGCCTCCGCGAGGGGCGACTCAGCCGTGGGGACCGGATTTTGCTGGTGGCGGGTTCCGGTTTCGGGACGGGCGGCCACAATATGGCGCTCGTGCATGTGGTCTGTGGCCGACAGGCCGGAAACAGCAGCGGGATTTCGAACCTGGAAGCCGGATCGATCTGGAAAAAAAGAGACAAGCGATGAAACAGAAATGCGTGCTCGCCTATTCGGGCGGCCTTGATACCTCGGTGATCCTCGGCTGGCTCATCGAGCAGGGCTATGACGTGATCGCTGCCTACGTCGATCTCGGACAGCCCTGCGAGGATCGCGAGGCGACGCTCAAGAAGGCCCGCGACTGCGGCGCGATCAAGTCGATGATCGTCGA